>NZ_PJAP01001001.1:0-2733 GCF_002836795.1 Shewanella sp. 11B5
AAACTCACGCTAAAACTGTATATCAACTGCGGTTTGTCATTAATCAATATCGAGTCGAAGGTACTTCTACCGGTTGCGGGTTTGGGTAAGTTAATCGGCGTGTTGAGGCCGAGAAATGAGTTTGAAGTCCACAGTAGTTGGTTATCTTTAGTGGTGATTAATGCATAAAGACCTGAACCAATCACATTGAATTGGTTTTCAAGTAAATGAGACGGCATTTGTAATTGGTTATCTTCTACTTCAGCCATGGCTAAAACAGAGTAAACATAGGCTTTCAACTGGTTTTTTGCAGCAACATTTATTTGGGTTTCGAAGGCATTATTAACGGTTATACCGATAATAGGCAATAACACCAAAATCAGTAATAACGCACTGACCACAATGCGGACTTTAAGCGAGCTGAGTAGTTTACGCATCTGGGTCTAACTGTCGTAGTCGATAACCTTGACCACGTAGTGTTTCAATTAATTGATATTGATTGTCGGGGTCGAGTTTTTTACGTAACCGACGGATAAATACTTCAATTACGTTGGAATCTAAATCAAAATCCTGGTCATAAATATGTTCAATTAAACTGCTTTTTGAATGTACCGACCCAAGGTGCAGCATCAGGTATTCAAATAGTTTGTACTCAGAACCACTAAGGTTAATTATTTGCAGGCTTTTTTTAATTTCTAAACTACGGGTATTGATACTAAAGGGACCATTTTGAATCACTGGACTGGCTTTACCTGCGGAGCGGCGAATTAATGCATTAATTCGCGCGACAAGTTCTTCTAGCTGAAACGGCTTACTTAAGTAATCGTCAGCGCCAGCATCTAAACCAACCACTTTATCTTGCCAACTGTCTCGAGCGGTTAAAATAATGATCGGGTAGCTAATGTCTTGTTCACGTAGTTTACTGATTAATGACAAACCATCAAGTTTAGGTAAACCCACGTCGATAATGGCGACATCGTATTGATATTCTTGAGCTTGAAATAAGCCTTCTTCACCATCGCTGGCAACATCAACTGTATATTGCGCATCAATAAGGTGCTGTTTTATGTTTGTTTGTAGGGCTAAATCGTCTTCGACCAGTAATAATCTCATGGGCTAGTTCCTTTTAACCGAGCCATTGGTGGCATCGACTAACACATAAAAAATAACGCCATCATTGGTGAGTAATTTAATCCGATAACCAGGATGTCCATTGACGTTGGCTGACTGCACTTTTAATACTTTACCCGAATAACTCCGCTGAGCCATTTGTACTGCTTGTTGGGCGCTATTAACTACCAGATTGCTGTTCTGCTGGTTATTGTTTTGACGATTATTATTTGGGCCAGGGGATAACTGAGCACCAGCAGATGAATGTAATGCAGCTGCATAGGACGGCACTGAGCACGTTAATGACAGTAGCGCTAACATCAGGCCTAACATGGTGGCATTTACGTTGAGCATACGCTGCATATTGTGTTCCCTAATAACCTCATTATTGCCAGTGTAAAAGATCCCTTTCTATATAGAAACATCTACTTAATCTTATTGGGTAAATAGCCGTAAGCGAAACATAAACGCCCGTAAGATATCGGTAAATACAAATTTGTCGATGATTTGAGTTGGCAGTATAAGGGGTAGCAGATGAACATTAACTGAATGGTTTACGCCTATGGTCAGTTTTTGCGGTATTGATTTATAACAGCGTCACTAACGGGTAGCGCTAACGGAAGTCTGCCGTGTTGCTATGTTCAGCTTACGTTCATTTTGATTAGGGTTAAATGGCCTCAATATCAAGACTGTGAGGAACTAACATGAAACATACTACTGCCAAGACAGCCAATCTATCGACTATTAATACCCAGTTAAAATGGGGCGTAAGTTTATGTGTTGCCAGTGCACTCTGGTTAAGTTCGCCAACAGTACAAGGCGCCGAACGGATCTCTGAACAAGCTTTTGGTACATATAGCCAAGCAAGAGTCATTAATCCGCAAACGCCAGAAACTGAAGCTGACAAGCAGGCTAGGGTGAGCGCTTTACATGAGCAAGCTAAGTTGCAAAGTAACGTTGCAACACTGAATAAAAAAGTCACTCGTGAACAAGTGATGGCAAAAAATCAAAAAGCTGCCGCAACGACGGAAAACCAGCAGCAACGAGCGTTGGCGCAGCAAAACCAGGTCGTGTATTACGATTTTTCCTTCTATGGTGCCGATTCAAGTTTATTTGATGATTATGATTATGATGGTTTTTATCAAACCTTTAGTGTGACCTTTGATGCAGATATTACCAGCAGCGCGGGCGACATTCAGGCTGATGTATTTGCCGAATTATATTTAAGTCAAGACGGTGGACCGTGGGTCCATTATTACTCAACCGACGTATTCACCCTCCACGCAGACTCTAGCAATGATGATTACGAAGTGCTAACAACGTTAGCCAGTGGTTATCAAGCCGATCATTATGATGTATTGATCGATCTGTATGAGCTAGGTTATGCCGATCCGGTCGCGACAATAAGTAGTGATGAGTCCAATGCCTTGTACGCGCTGCCACTTGAAAGTAGCGACCGTGATGCGGTTTATGTGGAAGAGATTTATATTGAAACTGAACATTCAGGCGGGGCCTTATCTTGGTTAAGTATAGGCTTACTGGCCGGTGTTATTGGGTTTCGTAGACGTTTGATTAATAAAAAATAACGTAAGATTAATGCTTATGCACCTTAGAACTACGTTAGAATGGTTATTTTTGATTTTG
>NZ_PJAP01001002.1:0-2720 GCF_002836795.1 Shewanella sp. 11B5
TAAAACAAGCAATAAAGCTAACCGGAAAAATAAACGATATCCAGAGTACGAGATAAACATAGGCTACCTAAATACGAAAGTAACGCCGCCAACACATTCAGTGCCGTTACTGATTATTAGGGCTAACGAGGAACCACAAGATAGCCTAAATCGACTATTATGGCTAGACAGCGAAAAAAACAGTTTTAAAAAGCCCTGCTTAATATAGCAGAACTTTTCAAGCAGCCAATACGAATTACATTCTGGTTGAAAATCGATAACCAGCACCACGAACAGTTTGGATCAATTTATCATGTCCACCCTCTTCTACGGCTTTTCGTAAACGTCTGATGTGCACATCGACAGTTCGATCTTCAACATACACATTGGTGCCCCAAACGTTATCGAGTAACTGTTCACGGCTGTAAACTCGCTCAGGATGAGTCATAAAGAAATGCAACAAGCGAAACTCTGTCGGTCCCATATCGAGCACGGCGTCACCAACGGTCACTCTGTGACTCACAGGGTCGAGTTGTAATCCTTGCACATCAATGGTTTCTTCTAATCGCGTAGGTGCGCTTCTGCGTAAAACGGCTTTAATTCGTGCGACGAGTTCTTTAGGTGAAAAAGGTTTAGTTATATAGTCATCAGCGCCCACTTCAAGGCCTTTGACTTTATCTTCCTCCTCCCCACGTGCTGTCAGCATAATAATGGGGATCTGACGAGTAAATTCATCTTGCTTTAAACGTTTAGCTAATTGGATGCCACTACCACCAGGGAACATCCAATCCAATAAAATTAAGTCAGGGTATGGCTCTTTAAGCAACTCAATTGCTGAATCAAAATCTTCAGCTGCAGCTGTCGTAAAACCATGTTGATCCATCACAAATGTCAGCATCTCACGGATTGCTGATTCATCTTCTACTATTAATATCCTAGCTGTCATATTGGGTTTCTACGTTAATTTGCCACGAGACTATTATTGGACACTTTTGTTACAGATTTATGATCTAACAGCTAATACTGGCATTAAATACGCCTTTTTGTCATAAAAAATTCATTGCTGTTAATGTGATGTAACTTCAAAACAAGCAGCAAGCCGTGATTAAATAACCTGCTAACCCGGTAATTTAGTGTATTTCATTGGCCATAGTGCCAATAAAACGGGTAAATAAAGCTTATCAACACAAAAGAATAACGGTGAAATAAAGGCTAAAAGATATTATTTATAGGGCACTTTAATACCACTGTGAGGTTCAGTAATCTCAACTCAAGCTAATAAGTGGATCACTAATTCCCTTTACTCCGCTATCAGCGCAGCACCAGCTTACAACAGGTATTCCATTACACACCAATACGTTTGTGAGCAATACATAGACTTATTTGAGGTTTCAGACACAAAATAACATCGTTACTATCGACTCCTCTGCTATTTTATTCCAGTGGTGAAGATTAAACGAAAAAAAGGGCCTAAGCCCTTTTTTGGTTATAACCTAAATCCACATACTCATTCAGATTAAAATTTGTGCTCTAAACCTACACCGATATAACTATCATCTTGATCATTTGAATCAAATGAGTTGGCAGTGTAGAAAGCAAACAACTTAGTAGGCTTACCTAATTTGTAATCAGCGCCGACAGACCATGAATTACCTTTATTTTCCATGTCTTGGTATTGGGCTTTTAAGGTCACATCATTGATTCCATAAGCCGTGCTTAATACGAAGCCATCATCTTTGATACCACTGTCTAGTTTTTCTTGTTGCTGGTACATACCGCCAATGACTAGACCTGCTATTTTGCCCTGAACCGTGGCGCGAGCAGTGTCGTAACCTTTTACTTTTGAATCATAGGCAATCGCTGCATATATTGGTGTGCTTTTTAGGCCTGCATCACCGTACATAACAGCCATACTCACACCATCTTCACCAGTAGTATTGTCACCAACAACTTGGTCTGAATCACCAGATGCAACATAAGTCACACCTGCTTGGAAATCACCAAACATTGGCGTGTAGTAAGTGGCAGTTTGTGCCATGCGGTTTTCACCTTTAAACATGGTCTTCATATCGCCAGCAAGGTCGTTGAACTGATCGACTTTACCTTGTGAAACTTTTAACATCGTGTCGTTACGACCAACAGATACGGCACCAAAGTTACCTTTTAAACCAACAAATTGGTTACGGGCTTTAAAGTTTTCTTTAGTATCGTCACCGGTATCGACTTCATACTCGATAGTGTAGAAAGCTTCAAGCTTCTGACTTAATTCGAACTCACCAGTCACACCAAAGCGTGATGCATTACTTTGAATAGTCGTTTCAGTTTCATCGTTAACATCATTTGATTGTGCTGTTACATTTAACTTGCCGTAAACTTGAAGAGGATCTGCGGCGTATGCACTTGAAGCTACTGAGACTGCCATTGCAGAGGCTAATAGAGTTTTACAAAAAACGTTCATCATTTCATCCTTTCGACGCTAAATTCGTCATGGTTATTGGTTTGGAACGAGCGGAATTCTGCCTCTAAAATGTTTCAGAAATATTTCACTACTTGATTAATGACTTATATTCGTCGACATTTCAGCGATAAAAATATTCGAAACCTAGCTATAACAGTAGTTTCAGGATGTTAAATTCAATTGTGACAATTTGATGAATTCTGATTTGTACGATTGCAATTAGCCTTGCAGAGCACTTTTTTGGAGGTTTACCGCTTCGCTTCTATCCCGTAAACTTAGCTTA
>NZ_PJAP01001003.1:0-2720 GCF_002836795.1 Shewanella sp. 11B5
GCCTTTATCATTACTGTTGCAGTACTTCACATTGTTAACTCAATGGCAGTACCAGTAAGCTTGTTTAAGTCTTACTCTCTGTACTCCGGTGCAGTCGATGCGATGGTTCAGTGGTGGTACGGTCATAATGCGGTAGGCTTCTTACTTACTGCTGGTTTCTTGGGGATGATGTATTACTTCGTGCCTAAGCAAGCTGGTCGTCCAGTGTATTCATACCGTTTATCAATTGTCCATTTTTGGGCGTTGATTGCGTTATACATTTGGGCCGGTCCTCACCACTTACATTACACTGCCCTTCCTGACTGGACTCAGTCATTAGGCATGGTAATGTCATTAATTCTATTCGCACCTTCTTGGGGCGGTATGATTAACGGTATTATGACCTTGTCTGGTGCGTGGCATAAGCTTCGTACAGACCCTGTATTACGTTTCTTAGTTGTTTCATTGTCTTTCTACGGTATGTCTACCTTCGAAGGCCCAATGATGGCAATCAAAACAGTTAATGCTTTATCTCATTATACTGACTGGACTATTGGTCACGTTCACTCTGGCGCGCTAGGCTGGGTTGCAATGGTGTCTATTGGTTCTTTATATCACTTAATTCCAGTGCTATTTGGTCATGGTCGTATGTACAGCATGAAGCTGGTTAACGTCCATTTCTGGTTAGCGACTATCGGTACTGTTTTATATATCGTGAGTATGTGGATTTCTGGTGTTATGCAAGGTCTTATGTGGCGTGCGGTTAACTCTGATGGAACACTAACTTATAGTTTCGTTGAGAGTTTAGAAGCCTCGTACCCATTCTACTTTGTACGCTTTATTGGTGGTTGTTTCTTCTTAACCGGTATGTTTATTATGGCCTATAACGTTATCAAAACCGTTAAAGCGTCTAAAGATTCATTACCTGCTATTGCAGAAGCTTAAGGAGCAGATTCGATGAAATTTAATCATGAATTAATTGAAAAGAATGTCGGCCTGCTTGCTATCTTCACTGTTATCGCCATTAGCTTTGGTGGTTTGGTGCAGATTACTCCACTGATATTTCAGAAAGACACTACCGAAGCTGTTGAAGGTCTTATTCCTTATACTGCTTTACAGATTGAAGGTCGTGACATTTATGTTCGTGAAGGTTGTTACAACTGTCACAGCCAAATGATCCGTCCTTTACGTGCTGAAACAGAACGTTATGGTCATTATTCTGTTGCTGGCGAGTCTGTTTGGGACCACCCTTTTCAATGGGGTTCTAAGCGTACTGGTCCTGATTTAGCCCGTGTTGGTGGACGTTACAGTGATAAGTGGCACGAAGTGCATTTAATTAATCCTCGTGACGTTGTACCACAGTCAAACATGCCTGGTTTCCCTTGGTTAGCTGAAAATAAGCTAGACGGCGAACTCACTGGTGACAAGATGACTATTCTGCGTAACCTGCATAAAGGCGGTTACAAAGGTAATGATCTTTACACTGATGAAGAAGTTGCTGGCGCTAAAAAAGCGGTTGAAGGCAAGACAGAAATGCAGGCGCTGATCGCTTATTTGCAATCTTTGGGTCACGCACTCAAATAGGAGGCAATAATGGATTATGGTACTTTTCAAGGTATTTTAACCATAGTTGTTATGGTGACCTTTGTAGGCATTTTCTTTTGGGCATACAGTAAGCATAGCAAGTCAAAATTTGACGAAGCGGCTAACTTGGTGTTTACAGAAGATGAACTTGCAAAAATGTCAAAAGACTCGGGAGATCAGAAGTAATGATTATGAGTAACTTCTGGAGCATTTGGATTTCTGTACTGACGATTGTGGTCATTGCTGGTTGTTTTATCCTTCTTAAACTGGTTAATAATAATTACACCGGTGTTGAAGAAGGTAAATCAATGGGCCACAGTTTTGATGGTATTGAAGAACTGAACAACCCACTACCAAAGTGGTGGGCGTACATGTTCTATTTAACCATCGTATTCGGTGTGATCTATTTAGCTCTATATCCAGGCCTAGGTAACTACAAAGGTCTGTTTGGTTGGACAAGTTCGAACCAAAGTATTGGTACTGAAAAAGGCATTAAAGCCGACTCAGCTGCAGCGCTTCAAGCAGCAAAAGCTGACAACCGTTTATCTCAATATGACCGCGAAGTGGCCCATGCTGACGAAAAATACGGCCCAATTTTTGCGGCATATTTAGCGACACCGTTAGAAGAGCTAGTAAAAGACCCTGAAGCATTAAAAGTGGGCGGTCGTTTGTTTTTACAAAACTGTTCACAATGTCATGGTTCTGATGCTCGTGGCTCTAAGGGCTTCCCTAACCTTACCGACAGTGATTGGTTATATGGCGGCGAACTAGCCACTATTAAAACCACTATCATGAACGGTCGCAACGGCATGATGCCGCCAAAAGGTGGTTTACCTATCGAAGACAGCGAGATTAAAGGTCTTGCTGAATACGTAGTTAAACTTTCTGGTGGTGAACATGACGAAGCGTTAGCCGCTCAAGGTCAAGGTTCATTTATGAAAGGTTGTTTTGCGTGTCATGGTATGGATGCAAAAGGCAACAAATTCATGGGTTCGCCTAACCTAACTGATAACGTATGGTTGTATGGCGGTAGCCGTGGTGTGATTGCAGAATCTATCACTAATGGCCGCGCAGGCGTCATGCCAGCATGGAAAGACATTCTTGGTGAAGAGAAAGTCCATGTCGTAGCTGCTTATGTTTATAGCTTATCAAACAAA
>NZ_PJAP01001004.1:0-2710 GCF_002836795.1 Shewanella sp. 11B5
GCTGACTCGCCACAAAATATGCTGAGTTTTGCTGAGCAACATGGTTTTGAATTTGCTTATTTAGTGGACGAAGATCAGCAAGTGGCTAAGCAATATGGTGCAGTGTGCACTCCTGACTTTTTTGGTTTTAATTATCTCGGTGAATTGCAATATCGTGGCCGCTTAGATGATGCGCGTTTGCAAGATGCGCCGAACAGAGAACCTGAACTACTACAAGCCATGCAAATGATTGCTGCAATAGGCAAAGGGCCTAAACAGCAAACTGCCAGCATGGGTTGCTCTATTAAATGGCGATAAGCCCGTTCAGTTGGCTATAAATTTAGTGCGCTATAAACCTTGAAAAATTGTTTTTAAGCACCATAACAGGGTAAACAGTGTGTTGAGTAAATTACGTTGTTAACCAATTGTATTTATTGTTAATTATTATTTTATTTTTTGTGTTTAGTTTGAATTTTAGATGTTATTTACGACCAATGGTTGTGACTAACAAGGTTAGTTAATCGATGATGTTAATCACCTGCATTAATCAATGTCGTTAACTGCCAGTCCTTTTACTCATTGTTAAAATCGAGATATCACATGACCAATGCCATTATTGCTGATTTAGAAAAACGTTACACTGCCAAACGCTATGATGCGACTAAACGCGTGCCTAAAGAAGATTTAGCCGTGATTTATGACGCTATGGTGTTATCGCCGTCATCAATTAACTCTCAACCATGGAAATTTATCGTGATTGAAAGTGACGAAGCCAAGCAACGTTTACATGACTCTTATGCTAATAAGTTTCAGTTTAATCAACCGCATGCTAAAACGGCTTCACATACTATATTGTTTGCATATAACCCCAAGTATACCCGCGAAGACTATGCCAAAGTGGTTGATCAAGGCATTATCGATGGCCGTACTAAACCTGAAGATCGCGAAAGTGCATTTGGTGGATACGCATTTGTTGATTTAAACACTGATGAAGCGGGTAACAATGCGGCTTGGACTAAGTCACAAACCTATTTAGCATTAGGTAACACTATGCATACGCTAGCGCGCCTTGGTATCGACTCTACGCCAATGGAAGGTGTTGATAGTGAAATGCTAGGTCAAATATTTGCTAAAGAGCTGGACGGTTATGTGTGTGAAGTTGCATTAGCATTTGGTTATCATCATTCAGATGAAGACTACAACGCCAAGTTACCAAAATCTCGTTTAAACATTGATCAAGTGTTACAGGTTTTATAATTAACGAGTCGCTTTTTACGGGGCTGATGTTAATAAAAAGGGGTATAAGAGTAATCTTATGCCCCTTTTTTTATGTTATTGAAGCCAAAAGCTGAACACGTTTACGAGTATTGAGTCACTAGCGTAAACAGTGGCCGCGATTGAGGCTTATCAATTTATCGAGTACGCGTTCGCCGTCCATACGAATGCCATTGTGCTCATATTCTGATGTGAGCCAATACTTAAGGTTCGCCACTTTTTTTGTGGTTTCTAAACTGTATTGCATTTCGACATACATATCTTCGCTGTATATTGCGGCTGCAACCGGGACTTTATTATTAGCCAGTTTTTCTAGGTCATATAACGCAGGCCAGTCTTTTTTCGCTGCGATAAGCTCAGCGGCTTGTTGCAGTGGAATGAGTTGTTCAAATTGGGCAAACATCCACGGATAGACCATTTCGCCAGTGAACAATAATGGTTTGTCAGGGCGATAGTTAAATTGGCTGTATTGTGCTCGTATTCTGTGTGCCGCCCAAGCTGATGCTTGTTGCTGACAATAAATAGACTCATGCATTAATGCAAAAATAGGGTTGGTGTTGTAGTCGAGAAATTGACTGAACTGATGTAGAAACAGTGGATTAACGTCGATACCATGCGGTGTTTCAATTAACGCTTGCTCAAGCAGATAGTAAACCGCTTCTGGGCCTTGTTCCATACCGATATTAATGCCTAGCAACTGCAACATTTCAACTGTGAGTTGCTCGCCAGTTGCTAAGTAGACTTTGTTTTCGTAAAGGTATTTGGCTAAGTCATCGACTAAGGTGCGTGCATCACTAAAGCGTTTGAAAAAGTCATTGTTTTTAGCGATGACACGTTGATAAGTGGCTTGATAAACCTCTTCGGCAGGGCGGTCTACTGAAGGAATACCACCGGTAATGTATGCCTCTTTGAGGCCTTCTGGTGCAGCAGATAAATAATGCAATACACAAAATCCACCAAAACTTTGGCCTAAAATACTCCAAGGTTCATCTGGCGATAATTTTGCGCGAATATACTCTGCATCTCGAACAATATTGTCTGCACGGAAAAAGCTTAGGTAGTCCGCTTGGTCTGTTGAACTCATGTAACTTAAGCTGGTGGCATTAACCGGGCTTGATAGTCCGGTACCTCGTTGGTCGAGTAATAACACTCTATATTCAGTTAACGCGCGTTTTATCCAGCCACTATTGCTCACAGGTCTTACTGCGCTAAAACCCGGTCCACCTTGAAAAAACACTAAGTAGGGCAGTTTTTTATGTTGATTTTCGACACTGACAATTTCCCGTGCGAAAACCGTAATCTGTTTACTTGGACTTTGTTGATAGTCTAATGGCACAGAGAAAAAATGTTTACGGGCGACGATGTCTGATAAGGTGAGATCAATGTGCATAATAAGGCCTGCTGAGTCAGAATTAATGTGTATTGCCAGCGGTAATAACGCTATTTTATAAGCCAT
>NZ_PJAP01001005.1:0-2708 GCF_002836795.1 Shewanella sp. 11B5
TTACAACATAAGAAATAGCGCCGCCCAGTTGGCGCTGATGGTAGACCTACTTTACACAAACGACCATCAATTATGTCTCGGTGTGCAGTAACCTCACATGATAAGGCAATGCCATTGCCTAATTCTGCAGCTCTAGTTGATAATAGTGCATCACTAAACATGTTCATTTTCTGGTAAATTGCCGGTTTTAAATTATGATGGTTAAACCATAACTGCCAATCAGAGTTCTCTTTTCCATTCGTTACCAATAGCGTGTAGCCAGTCAAATCCTTTATCTTTATTATCGTTGTATCGTTAATTATTTTAGGACTGATAACAGGAATTAATCTTTCTTGAAATAGTTGTTGATAGTGATAACCATCAATACTCTCTTCTGTTGTAATAAATAAATCAGCAATTTCATCACACATTGTTGGATGATTAATGGCTAATATAATTTCGACATCAATATTTGGATGGGCAGAATTAAATTGTTCAATTTCATATGTAAGATAACCGAGTGAAAGAGATGGGTAGGTAGCAATTCGTATTTTTCCGCGACTTATAGAATTGAAATTGCAAATTCCGTTAAGTTGGTCAAAAATGGGCGTTAACTGATATGCTAACCAAGTGCCTTTCTTCGTCAGTTCTATGTTGGTACCACAACGTATGAATAACTTCTCAGCATAAAACTCTTCAAGAAGTTTTACCTGCTTCGACACAGCTCCTTGAGTAATAGCCAACTGCGAAGCCGCGATAGAAAAAGATTGATTACGTGCAACAGAGTCGAATACTTGTATAGCTCGTAGTGGTGGTAATCGATGCATTTAAATCATCCAAATATGCATATTTCGTCGGACAAGATATTCTTTAAAATAAATAGCCTTTGAATTGATATGTTATTAAAAAAACTAACTTTATATTATCTATATATCACAATAAACATAAATGGCTGCGTTGTTAAAAGACTATTAAAAAAGATTTAATAATTCAATTTAATTATTAAATAACAATAAGTTATAACTATTTGATGAACTATGTCATAGAGGTATTTATCTCAATGTGAGATCTAGAGTGTATTCTTGCTTACCATACCTAAGGACAGTATTAGCATTATCTAAGAAAAATCAGAAAGTTACTCACCGATAATCAACGTTTATTGATAAGGTGGAATGTTGCTCTGTTTATTCCATTATCCAGGGTAGAACGATATTGCGCCCTAAATCTGATGATATTGATAGCCGTAAATGTCCACTTATTTTACCTTGTATTTGATGAGCCGCTATTTGCCCTTGCGCTAAGCTTCCAACGCTCTCGACAGTGAAACAGAAATTGCTTACCTGCAGGTGTAATACGTAGCTGCCTAGTCGTTCTTATAATATTTTTCTAATCGACGTAGTGCTTAACTGACGGCTGAAGGCGTCAGTTAAGCTGTTTGGCAGATTCCGTTATGCTGTCAGTTTCAACTGTTCGAACGAATAAATGCAGATCTGAAGTGTTCATTATAAACTTATTATTAATAGTATATATATTATTGGTTGGTTTTTAGTTTATAGACAATGGTTCATAATGTCTTTAACCGTTAAGACAATTAGAGTAACCAGAGACAGTTATGACCAATCCAATAAGCTTGAAAGACCCACTTAAGCTGCCATGTGGCGCTGTTATTAAAAACAGGCTTATAAAATCTGCGATGTCAGATTCACTTGCCGATGGCGAGGGTAATGCTACAAATCTGCAGGCTAGGCTTTATGAACGGTGGGCGAAGAGCGGACTTGGACTATCGGTTATAGGCGAAGTACAGGTTGATCCGCGGTTTCCTGAAAAGCCGGGTAATCTGGTTTTAGCTGATGGGATGGATTTAGCTGCATTGCGTGAGCTAACTTCACGTGCCGCTATTAATGGCGCTCATATATGGCCTCAGTTAAGTCATGCTGGTGGGCTTTCTCATTTACCCATAAGCCAACCCAAAGGACCATCAGCGCTTAATATTAGCCAGTTTCAGTGTGCCGGAATGTCGATTGATGAAATTTATCAATTACCTGATATGTATGCCAAATCTGCTATGTTAGCTAAAGACGTTGGATTTACAGGTGTGCAAATTCATGCAGGTCATGGATTTTTACTTAGTCAGTTTTTGTCGCCATTGTTTAACCATCGACAAGACCAATATGGTGGTTCTATTGAAGCGCGATGTCGAATTATTGTCGAAATAATTGCAAAGGTGCGAAGTGCAGTGGGGGATTCATTCCCGATAGGCATTAAGATTAATTCCACCGATCAATTAGAAGGTGGTTTAACGCAGGAAGATGCATTAGCCGCTATCCGAATATTGGATCAAACTTCATTAGACTTGATAGAAATAAGCGGTGGATCTTATTTCCCTGGAGCCAAATCTAGCTCTGATTCATCTACAAAAGGCCCTTATTTTGCAGAGTTTGCAGCAACAGCAAAGCGCTTATCGAATGTGCCTATAGCGGTTACTGGAGGGTTTAAAACCTATGCACAGGCATTAAAGGTAATAGAATCTGGCGCTGTTGATTTTGTTGGATTAGCGCGTGCATTAGTCATAACCCCCGAGCTTGCGAAAGACTGGCTAATTGGGACGGCAACTGCCCCTAGTTTTCCTCGATTCAAGGCGCCACCTCAAGGTGGAATAACGGCTTGGTTTACCATGCTGTTAACCGCTATAGCTAATGATAGCGAGGAAAGTTTTGAGCTTGAATTAT
>NZ_PJAP01000246.1:0-9153 GCF_002836795.1 Shewanella sp. 11B5
AAAACGAAGTAATTAATCTTTTTTAATTGGATCAGATAGCGCTTGACATATTATGTCTAGATGCTATCTTTACTCACAGACATAATATGTCAATTAAGGACGAATATGAACATCCATACTATTGCAGGTCACCTAAACGGACTGTGCGATCAAAGCAAAACCGGTTTTCAGTTTGATTGTTATCCAATTGACGGTGATGTTGAAGTGTTACAAGTCAATATTGTCGGCCGAGAAGAAATTCCGGTGTTTGTATCAGTAACTGACAACCAAATATTGTGTATCAGTTATTTGTGGGGCGAAAACGAAGTAAACCAGGCTCGCCGCGCTGAAATGTTTGAGACCATGTTAGAGCTCAACATTCCAATGCCATTATCATCGTTTGCCAAAATCGATGATAAATATGTGGTTTACGGTGCATTGTCTGTGCAATCAAGCATGGAAGAAATTGAACAAGAATTAGCAGTACTGTCAGACAACTGTCTGGAAGTCATCGACGAACTCGTCGAATTTTTAATTTAAGGAGCCAATTATGGGCATTCTAAACAAGATTCTTACAGCGTTTCGTGGTGGTGCAACTGAAGTTGGCCAAAATATCGTTGACGCAAACTCAACCCGAATTTTTGAACAAGAAATTCGTGATGCAGAAAAACATTTAACCCGCGCTAAACGTGAATTAACTGACGTGATGGCCAAAGAAATGCAGGCAAGCCGCGAAATTGATCGCCTAAAGCGTAGCGTTGTTGAGCACGAAGGTTATGTAACCCAAGCGTTAGATAAAGGTAATGAAGCTTTAGCGATTGAAATTGCTGAAAAGATTGCTCAGCTAGACGAAGAATTAGCTGAACAACAAACTGCCAATGACAGCTTTAGCTCACATGCAGTGCGTTTAAAAGATTTAGTGAAGAAGACTGAGCGTCAATTAAATGATTATCAACGTCAACTTACTATGGTTAAAACCACTGAAAGCGTGCAAAAAGCCACTGCGACTATCACAGACTCATTTGCATCAAGCAATTCAAAACTGCTTAACGCTAAAGATTCACTAGAGCGCATTAAAGCACGTCAACAGCAGTTTGATGACCGCCTAAAAGCGTCAGAAACATTAGCAGAAGAGAATAGCGATAAGTCATTACATGCCAAGTTAGCTGAAGCAGGTATTGGCGAGCAAAAATCGAATGCTAATGCTGTGCTAGATCGCATTAAAGCACGTAAAGGTTAAGCTATTATGGGATTTCTTAGCGGCCTATTCGGCAAAAAAGAAGCCCCGAAGCGTCAGCTTGACCATCCTAATAAACTGCTCAAGGGTGATATGATCACCTTTGATGACAGTTTTGCTTTGCCTACGCAATTGCGTGGGCAACAGCTTAAGGTTGAAGCTATTCATACCTATGAATACCAACGCTCGCAGCTTTGTGAATTCTTATTACGTGGCCATAGCGGCACCGCAATCTATTTATCCTACGTGCAAGAAGACGAATCCTACTTAAGTATTTCAATGAAAATCAATCGCGCTGTGGTTGAACAATTGTTTGATCTTGACGCATTTGCTGAAATATTTGAAGAACCAGGCAAAGCAACGCTGACATTGCAGGGGCTTCCAGCCGAGTTAGCAACAGAGTTCGATAAATGGCTCAGTGATGAATATCATCAAGTTGAATTTGCAGCTTTTGGTTACTTCCACCGTCAAGATTATCGCGATCTAAAGCCGCCTCAAAACGACGATGATGCTCGCGGCGAAGGTTTTGAAGGTTACAGTTTAGCCAATTCGGATGATACTCACGCACTTGATGTTGAAGTTTACGAAAGTGGAGACACTGAAGTGATGTTGACTTTATATCGCCCACTGACCGATATTAGAGAGTACTGGCCAGCAAGCTGATACAGGTAGGAGACGATTTTCTAATGAGTTCAGGTAAACCGTTACCAGAGAAATGGCTTAAAAACCAACAAGCTGCAAAAGCAACCCAAGTGGCTTTTGATCTGGATGAGAAGTTTCAATACTCAATCCGAAAAGAAGCCTTAGACAAAGGCGTCAGTCCTTCAGACCAAATCAGGACCATACTTGGACTATCTGTATCCAAACGTCCTAAGCGCCCTCGTTTAACGGTGTCATTAAATGCTGAAGATTATGTTATTTTAGCCCAGAAATACGGCTTAGAATCAGAGTCGCAGCTGGAAATCAAAAAGCGCGTATTAGATGATTTGGTTCACTTCGTAGATACTAAATCGTCAAAATAAATACCGTTGTCGGCACAGTACATCAACTAAAAACAACGCACTAGACACTTGTCTTGTGCGTTTTTTGTTATGATAAGCTCAATATCTTACCAAAGCCTCTCGGCGAACGAATGTAAACGGACTTAATATATGCTCGAATCTAAACGTTGGTCGATCAAAAATGTCGATGGTCCAAGCCCATTTGAACTCGCAATGATGGTGTTATCATTGGTCTCCGTGGTGATTGTACTCACCATTACGTTTGGTAATTTAGATGCTGAAACCAACAAAGTGTTGCTGTATATCGACACGACTATCTGCATGATTTTTATGACCAAGTTTTTCCATGGTTTATTCAAAGCACGTAATAAAGCCTTTTACTTTAGGCACCATTGGATAGACTTTGTTGCCAGCATTCCGGCCATTGAAGCACTGCGTATCGCCCGTATATTCCAAATATTAAGGGTTATTCGATTAATCCGCATGAGCCGGTCATTATTAATCCCGTTATTACGTCAGCGAAAACAATCTACATTAGCCAGTTTACTGGTGGCGATGGTATTAATTTTAGCCACTGCATCTGTACTTATTTTATTGGTAGAAAGCACAGAGCCTAGCGCCAATATCCAAACAGCAGAGCAAGCCATTTGGTGGGCATTAGTGACCATATCAACCGTCGGTTACGGTGACTTCTATCCCGTCAGTACTGTAGGACATATCATTGGGGGATTAGTGATCATTAGTGGTGTCAGCTTTTTCGGGGTGATATCTGGTTATATGGCATCTGTTTTCGTCGCACCAGATGAGCAAGAACGTAACGAAGCACAAGAGGCTCAAGCAGCGCATAAAGCGGAAATCAATACCAAGCTAGAACAAGCACTTGAGCGCATGGAACAAAATCAGCAGCAAATGATCGAAGAAATTGCCACTTTACGCAATCAACTCGGTAAACGTAAATAGCATTAGAAATATTGCACTACGATTTTAATTGCGACCAAAGGCAGTCACTTATTTTAGCTGTGTGGATGGTTGGTCTGTTACTCGTTAACGCAACATCGTTAGCGGGAAAAAGATGGTTTTAACATGCTTTATTATCCAAAATAAGGTTAACAATAAGCCCAAAGTAAGTCATTACTTTGGGCTTATTGTTGGCAACTATATAATGGTTAAGCTAACGTTTTACTCTCCCACCAGCTTCTGCCACCAAGATAATGATTTGCCACAATTGGCTACAGGATGATAGCTTGCGTCTAATGCAGGTAGGCCGATAATGTTGTCACAATTACCTTGTTTAGCCATACCTGTTGTACGATCAAAATAGCCATTAATCACCCCATTTACAGGCATCATTCGTAAACTAAGCGGTGGACGTTCATGTAAAAAGGCTTGATACACGGCCATTGCACCGCTACTGCCATACAGGCCCGTTTTACTGTTATCGTCTTGACCGACCCAAATAGCCGCTACGTTACGCTCATCAAATCCAGCAAACCAAGAGTCACGGCTATCATTACTGGTGCCGGTTTTACCCGCTAAACGAACCCCAGGAAATGCAGCCCCTAAACGCTTAGCCGTACCACTGCGCACCACTTGGTTCATTGCATATTGAACTAAGTAATCGGTTGCCGGATCAATCGCCATCGACGATGGCACCCGAGTCACTTCCAACGCTTGGTTTTGACTGTCTAATACCGCTGTAATAGATGATAACTTACGATAGCGACCTTCATCAGCAATGGTTTGATAAACTTGAGCCACCATTAATGGTGAGCCATTCACCGCACCCAACAACATCGATGGATAAGGGGATATGTCATCCCCCCAACCCGATTTTTTCAATGTAGCAGCAACCGTTTCAACGCCAACAGCCAAGCCAACATTAACAGTTGGAACGTTCATTGAATCTTTAAACGCGTTTAATAAAGGCACTTGACCACTGAACTTTTTATCCACGTTGTTAGGAGACCACGTTTTACCTTGCTCATTTTTAAGGGTGATCGGTTTGTCCTCGACGGGTGTGGCTAAAGTGAACTTATCTGCTTGGCGTAATGCGCTGGCATACACAAATGGTTTTATTAACGATCCAATTGGACGTCTAATTTCAACCGCGCGGTTAAACCCTTCATAACTTGGTTGTTTATCACCCACCATCGCAGCAATGCCGCCAGTATATTTGTCGGTAACAACCATACCAACTTGAACGTTTTTAGCCCGTTTATCGAGTGATGCCATGGTAGAAAGCACTGCTTTTTCTGCAGCTTCTTGGGCCATTGGATCGAGTGTGGTATACACTTTTACGCCCGACTGCTTCAGTAACGAATCGCCATATCGGTCGCGCAACTCTTGTTTTACCACAGCAAAAAACGCTGGTAACTTCTGGTGTACCGATTTTGTAGCACTGCGTAAACCTATCGGTGACTCTGCTGCAGCTTTATATTGGGCAACGGTTAATTTATCGCTTTCCATTAGCAGACGTAACACTAAATCACGGCGCTCTTGAGCTCGTTTAGGGTAACGCCACGGGTTGTAATAAGAAGGTCCTTTAATGACCGCAACTAAAAAGGCTTGCTGCGACACGGTCAGCTCACCAATAGGGCGACCAAAGTAGAATTGTGAAGCTAAACCCATACCATGCACACCACGAGCCTTGTCTTGGCCCATGTACACTTCATTGAGATAAGCTTCAAGAATCTCATCTTTGCTATAACGAAAATCAATAATCAATGCCATTATGGCTTCGCGAGCTTTACGAACAAGAGAACGTTCACTGCTTAAAAAGAAGTTTTTGGCTAACTGCTGGGTTAAGGTAGAACCACCTTGCACTGTACGGCCAGCAGTAATATTGACCACTGCAGCACGTGCAATCGCCAATGGGTTAACTCCAAAATGCTCATAAAAACTGCGATCCTCAACCAAAATAAGCGCATCGATGATCATCGAAGGCATCTCTGGCGTTCGCACAAATAGACGGTCTTCGCCATCGCCGGCAATAATGCGATCAAGTAATACTGGTTCTAAATGAAATACTGCTAATTCACGTTTGTCAGACATCCGCTTAACTGAGCTAACGCCTTCTGAGTCAAAGCTAATCATCACTCGCTGCTCGGCTTGATTGCCTTCGGGATGCAAAAAAGGTCGACGCCATAATTCAATGCGAGTGCTCGAAGCAGAAAATTCGCCAACTTGTCGTGGTTCGGACACTTTACGATAACCCAGTAACTTAAGCTCAGCCATTAACTGCGGATGGTTTATCGCAGCTCCGGGGTATAAAGCCATTGAACGACTAAACACTTGGGCAGGTAAATGCCACTTTTGGCCTTCAAATTTCTGTGCAATAATCTGGTCTAAATAAATCGCATAAAAGCTCACAACTGCAATACCAACGATTGATAATTTCCATGTGAGCGACCACAGTTTTTGCCACCAAGATGAGCCACTTTTTTTTGTGCTGGCTGAAGACTTTTTGGTTTTTTTAGTCATAAATAATGGTTTCGTTTTCCATATAACGCTGAAATAATTGCATGCTATTAATAAGCTAAATGGCTTATTTACACGCCTGGAGTTTTCTTTTTAGTAAATTTTGTTGCAACTGTATTCACTGGGTCGTCAGGCCATAAATGCCTAGGATAACGACCGCGCATTTCTTTTTTTACATCAATATATGGGCCTTGCCAAAAGCTGGCTAAATCTGCCGTAGCGGCTAATGGTCGTTGTGCTGGCGACAATAGCTCCATAGTAACCGTCATTTTCCCGTGTAATATTGTCGGGCTTTGCGCCATCCCTAACGCTTCTTGTAATCTTACACTGAGCAACGCACGGCCTTGTTGTTCATTGTTATGACAAAAGTGGCCGTCTGCATCTAGTGGCATCTGGTAACGGATGGGGGCACGAGTGCCTGTAGCCATCGGCCAATGTGTTGGCACTAATTGATCTAATAGCTGCTGCTGTTGCCAATTGAGTAAGTTTTTCACTAATCCATAAGCGCCAACTTTAGCTAATGCAGCCAATGAACGAATGTTGTCTAAATGTGGCCCCAGCCAATCTTCTAATGAAGCCAACAAGTAGTCGTCACTTAAACAAGGCCAATCATGTTCTGGAGTAAAGTGGCGCGCTAATTCAACCCGATATTGTAACTGGATTAACAACTCATCACGATTAAGGATTGTTAACCCTTTTATACGAATTTGTGCTAATAACGCGGCGGTAATATGTGCTCGTTCAGGTGTAATACCGGTGTCGATTTTAATGACAACCTCACCGATTTTGGTGTGTTTTTCAGCAAAGAAACGCCCTTTTGCTTCATCCCAACCACCGTGAATGTGAGTCGTCACTAACGAAGCAAGCTCTGCAGTAAACAAGCGTTCATCTAACCTTGCCGCAAGGTAAACTTGGCCAGCATTACGACCTTGAGTCTCTTGAAAGTCAGCAACCACTAACCAAGGTTCATGAGCCAAACTGTCTTCGGCATTGATCACCACACCCGTACCATTACTTAACAAAAAGCCTTCATGACCACGAGCTTTGGCAATACGATCAGGGTAAGCAAGTGCTAACAAATAACTAATATCACGAGTAGAAGCATTACGTATTGCTTCATTGACCTGTCCCGATATCGCCAAAGATTGTTGCCATTGCCTTACTTGCTGTTTAATCTGCCCCTGCAAAGCCTCGGTCAAATAATGATGAATATCAGCGCCTTTTTTCGGTAATCCACGGGCTTCAATAATGCCTGCTAATACGCAAGCCAGCAGGCAAAGTTGTGGCTGATTGTCGTGCAAGGCAAGTTGCTTAGCTTTAAGCAGCATATGCGCTAAGCGTGGATGGCAACCTAATGCATAAGCCTCTCGGCCAAGTGGCGTTAACTTATGTTGCTGGTCAATTAATTCCAGTTGAATAAGTAATCGCCAAGCGACTTGTTCATGGATCTGCGGTGGTGGTGTGAGCAGTGATAATTCAGCAAATGATTTAGCCCCCCAATTAGCACAATCAAGCGCCATCGAAGTCAGTTCTGCTTGCGTAATTTCAGGCTCATCGACTTTACGCATTCGCCCTTGTTCTTCTTGGCTCCACAAACGCACACAATAACCCGCTGCTAAGCGCCCAGCTCGGCCACTACGCTGAATAGCCGATGCCTGGCTAATGCGCTTAAGCCCTAAGCGTGTCACGCCGGTTTTAGGGTTAAAACTCGCTTCACGTCTATAACCGCTGTCTATAACAAGGGTGATGCCTTCAATCGTTAAACTCGATTCTGCCACATTAGTCGCGAGAACTATTTTACGTTTACCCGGTTCTGCTGCACGAATGGCTTGATCTTGCTCCGCTGACGACAAATCGCCATACATAGGACAAATAAGCCATGATGCATCTAAACGCTCACGCAATAATCCAGCTAATTTACGGATCTCACCTTTACCGGGTAAAAACGCCAAAACGCTGCCTTGTTGATATGGCGCTAGATTGGGATCTGAAATGGTATCGATAATCACGCGGGACATGTGTGTTAGCCACAACTGTTGTCCAGGGCAAGGCTGATAAGCAATCTCAACCTCAAAACTGCGGCCATCACTGTGTATTTGCGCAGCATCGGGCATTAACGTGTCTAGCGGTAAGCCAGACAAGGTGGCAGACATAGCAATAATGTGTAAATCGTCACGTAATGATTGCTGCACTTCCAATGCTAAAGCCAAGCCTAAATCAGTCGTAAGATGACGTTCATGTATTTCATCAAAAATAATCACATCAATCCCACTAAGCTCAGGGTCTTGTTGGATCATGCGGGTCAGAATACCTTCGGTGACAATTTCTAATCGCGTATCTGCACTGACTTTTGACTCACCGCGAACACGATAACCCACTTGCTGGCCAACATTTTGGCCCAATTGTTGGGCAATAAACTTGGCGACATTGCGGGCGGCGACTCGACGGGGTTCTAACATCAGAATTTTGCCACGAATTTCGGGCCAGGCTAACATCGCTAATGGTAATGCAGTGGATTTACCTGCACCGGTTGGCGCTTCGATAATGATGTGTGAATGGGCCGAAAACTGCACACGCAACGAGTCGAGTACCGCGTGAATCGGCAATGTCGTGGTCATCAATGATGGGTGCTGCTGCAAAACTTGTTTTGAGGTCAACGCGATTAACTTTTACGGCTATTTTCTGCGGCTCATTTTACCCACATTGTATCAAGGTGTCATTAATTGCCTATTTCACTGTCTATTTCACTACCTTTTTAACAAAGCAATTAACCGCTCTCAGTTATTGAGTTACTTTACTCACTCAACTTATGTTAACCAAGGAGTCCGTAAACCGTGTTGTAATTCAGCTAATCGTGTCGGTTTATTAATGGCATAGCCTTGCGCATAATCGACACCAATATTTTTCAGATATACACCAATGTCGGTGTTTTCAACAAACTCTGCGATAACTTCAAAACCCATGTCTTTCCCGAGCTGACATATCGCCGAAACAATAGCTTTATCACTGCGGTTTTCGCATAAATTCACCACAAATTGGCCGTCAATTTTAACGTAATCAACATCAAGACACTTTAAATACGCAAAGCTGGAAAAGCCAGAACCAAAATCATCTAATGCAATCTTACAACCAAATGGCCGTAACAACTCAATTAACCCAGTAGCTTGGTCTAATTGGCTTACCGCTGCGGTTTCGGTAATTTCAAAACATAATTTACTCACCAGCTCAGGTTCAACCATTAAGCGCATTTCGAGCCAAGTCATGAACTTATTGTCGGCAAGTGACATCGCAGACAAATTCACCGACACCATTGAAAGCTGTTCCCATATGGCTAAATTATTACCACCCCACTTCAATAAATTATCGATAACCCAACGGTCTACTCGAGGCGCTAAGTTGTAACGCTCAGCAGCAGGTAAAAACACCCCTGGCGATACATACTGGCCATCGCTTTGTACC
>NZ_PJAP01001006.1:0-2705 GCF_002836795.1 Shewanella sp. 11B5
CAAATGCCCTTACCTTGATCGGTCAGTTCGCTGGTCGCAAACAACGCATGGCTGCCAATCATGCTGATGGGTAACGATTCTGTCGCACCGTAAGAGTTAAGTACTTCAACCTGTGGGTTGAGCATTTTGCTAAAACGTTTGATTGAGCTAATGGTTGCCGGAGCACCTGCTGATATCACTCGCTTAACGCTAGTGAGTTTATGCTGGCTTTGCTCACCAGCTTGGCCTAATCGCTCTAACAAGGCAGGATTAACAAACATGTTGCTGCATTGATATTGCTCGATTGCCGCAAACAAATGGGCTGGGTTGGCGGTAATGGGTTTGCTGGCATCCATGTCTGGCACAATGGATGCCATGCCTAATGCAGGGCCAAATAATGAAAACAGCGGGAAGGTAGCTAAGTCTCGCTCGCCAGGTGCAATACCGTAATCGTGTTTAAGTGCGCTAATTTGTGCTTCAAACATCGCATGGCTGTACACCACGCCTTTGGGTGTGCCAGTACTGCCACTAGTAAACAAAATGGCCGCCATATCATCTGGCTTTAACAATGCCATTTCCAGCGGATGAGCAATATTACGGCCAATTTCAGTAATAGTTTCGAGACTCGTTGCATTAGCTAACAAACGTTGAATAGCTGAACCACCGACATTAATCACCTGCTTAACACTGCCTTTGCCCCACCCCAAAACACGCCTAGCAATATGGGCTTTAGGGATGCCGATAAAGGCATCTGGTTGCGACTCTTCAAAACACTGTTTAAGGTTTTTGATACCCATACCAGGGTCAACTAAAATTGGGATGATACCGGCTTTGAACAAGGCAAACGTTAACGAGAAAAACTCAATGCTTGGGGTAACCATTAACACCGCTTTCATACCACGCTTAATACCGTATTGAATAAGCCCTTTGGCAATCATGTCGGATTGTTGATGTAAGGTAACAAAGTCGATTTCTTGATAATTGAATTGGCCTTGCTTAACGTGTTGCACAGCAACAGCAAGTCCGGCAGGAATAGTTTGCGCAGCCGTTTTAAGGTGCTGACAGATATTGGCATTAGCAGGTGCAGAGGTTTGGGTCATGTGGCTTCATTTTGGGCTAATGTGAATAACGCATATGCTGGCTAACGACAATAACGCCAACATATAGATAATTTTAGACGATTAAATAGCTAAAAGGCTCAAATGAGCCTTTTAGGGTGTAATTAATTTTTTGCGATAAAGTCTTTAATTAAGCCAATCACTTCGTCGCTGGCATCTTCAAGGATGTAATGACCGCAGTCAGCAAACTCGTGCACCGTTGCGTGAGGCATTCGCTGTCGCCATTCTTCTAAAAAATACTTATCGAATACAAAATCTTGTAAACCAAAACAAATCAATGTCGGTACTTCAGCAAACTCGCTTAAGCTATCGCCAATGCTAGTCACTAGGTCGTAGTTTCTGTCGCCAGGTTTGAGTGGAATGTCTTGTACGAAACGTAAGGTCGAAATACGATTTTTCCACGAATCAAACGGCGCTACGTAAGCTTCACGCACTTCTTTAGACATGGGTTTGCGTTTAACACCCACATACGAGGCTGCTGATGAAAATGCATTTAAACCACGAACCAACAAGGTGCCGAGTAAAGTTTCGCGGCAAATCCACAATGCCCACGGAAAAGGCTTAGTTTTAGGAAGATGAAACGCTGCCGTGTTTAAACACACAATGCGTTTGATGCGCTCAGGATGACGAGCCGCAAAGCCCATTCCAATCATACCGCCCCAGTCGTGTACCACTAGGGTGATGTTTTGTTTTACATCAAGGCTGTCAAGCAAGGCTTCTAAGTCATCAATACGGTTTTTTAGGGTGTAATCGTATTGTGGATCATCGGGTTTGTCTGATAAGCCGCAACCAATATGGTCTGGCACAATACACTGATGCTGATCGCTCAACGCGCTCACTAAATTACGGTAGTAGTAACTCCAACTAGGATTACCGTGCACCATAACGACTGGCTCGCCTTGGCCTTCGTTTATGTAATGTAGTTTATTGCCGTTACGGTCTAAATAATGACTTTTAAATGGCAGTAAGTTGTCTAGCATGATGCATCCTGTTAACTATTTTTATAATGATATGCAAAAACTCAGTGCAGCCCAAGGCTTACCACTTAATTCCTAACATCATGCAGTTCAAACCACTGCCTATCCCTAAAAAGCTGACTTGATCGCCAACACGTAAAAAACCTTCATCGTGGGCAATTGCAGCAGTAACCGGTAGTGAAACCGTGCCCATGTTGCCTAAGGTTTGATAGGTGGGATATTCTTTTTCGTGGGGGATGTTTAATGCATTTAGCACTTGTCGGCGGTTTGATGCACCTACTTGGTGACAAATCACTTTATCAACTTGCTCAACAACCCAATCACGCTGCTCTAGGAAATGCTCCCAAGTGTGCTTAGCAAGCTCTACGCCTTCTTTAAGCAAGGTAACTGCATCGGTACGCATAAACTCGCGATATAATAAGTGCCCAGCTTCTTGTAGGCCCCATTGACACAATTGGTGATGCTCTGGTGCAGACAAATGACTGGCGCCTAATAACTGATGCTGACGCGTGGTGGTGAGTGGCAAGCTGCCGTCAGTTAAAATAACTGCAACTGCGCCTGAACCGCCCGTAAGCGTTGCCAATGACTGGGCAAAGTTTTGCATTGTCGGTTCGGCTAGCATGTGGTCAAT
>NZ_PJAP01001007.1:0-2699 GCF_002836795.1 Shewanella sp. 11B5
ACTACAAGCCTTGATTGCGCAGGATCATCTAAATTAATCACCCCTTTAGCCGCTTCATAAGCTTGTTCAATGTCGTTACTGGCAAAAAACGGCGACTGTGCAGCTTGCACGCTTTGGTTATGACAAGACGCACAATATTGACTCACGATGGGATAAACGTGCTGACTAAATAAGCTGCTGTCATCTGGGAAGTTTTTACTTGAACCAGGATCACGAATAACCGGTGCGGTCAGCTCAATAGTATTGGCACTGCTAACACGTTCATCTGCCCATAACTTGATCCATTGGGTCATGGTTTCGCCACACGCTGAATCACTGGCTAACCAGCAATTATGCCCACCGGCCACTTTATTGACTAAACGTGACGCCTTAGGATCAGATAAATCTACCAATGGATTGGTGGCGGCATAAGCATCGTTAACGTTATTACGACTGGCAAAATATGGCGCTTGATTACCTTCGGTATGGCACGCACCGCATTTGTCTTGGGTTGAAATATTATCCCACAATGATGCTTTGTATTTTTGAATATCAGCCGTTGCCGCTGCGGGGCCGGTATACACGTCAGATTGCGGGGTTTGTTGCGCAGGCGGATTTTTTTCAACATCGCCACCGCCACAAGCAGAAAGCCCCAAGAATAATGAGACAATAACGAGGCCTTTAGCCATTAAATATTTCACGGTTATTCTCCCATACAGTAGTTGCCAACTTCAGCAAACACGCGCTTAAGTTGGTAAGAGTTCTGTTTAAAAGAAGCCGTAGTGGCACTAATTTGTGCAATATCCGCTTGGCTTTCTGCATCTCGTAAACATACAGTTTTAAACACCTTTTTAACCTGGCATTGGGCAAAGGCATTGCTGTTTGCCAACTCTTGCCCTAAAGATTTAGCACCACTACCTTGGCCCGATAAACTGTTATCCCAACCCAATTTTTGATTAGGACCTTCGCGCCAGTAATTGTTCCATTTATCGTTTGGTGTGGCATAGCCAAAAGGAAAGCTGGTTGAATTGATATGATACTTACCTTGCACTCGGGTGCCAGTAGCTGGGTCGGTTTGACCGCTGGTGTTGTAAGCTATCGCACCTGCCTCACCGGTTGGATCTTGGTCACGGTTAAACTCATATTCATAATAAGCAAACGCTTGTGCCAGCGGATCCATACCACTGTGGCAACTTGAGCAGTTATTAATAAATAAACGGCTGTCACCACCAGGACTGCGGCTCACATCTTGGCGAATACGATCGGTTGGGCGGGTGTTGTCTTTTAATGGCTCTAAATCGGTACACAAATGATTCATTAAGGTAAAACGGAACATGGCGCGGTTAGTGCCTAAATAAAAAAACTCTTTTGCCGCTGCACGGCTCGTTAACACCCCTGCGGTTGCATCCGCAGGTAATCCATTCACACTCGATTGAGTGGTGCGCTCTAAGCCGTCTTTTAAATCAATAAATAGGTCTTCTAATGCCTGATAATGGTCATTATTATTACGATTGTAACCGGGTAAATTCAAACTGTTTTTACCCACATACACCATGTCTGCTTGCAGAATATCTCTGAAATCAACATCGTCCCTAACCGCACCAATCACAGTGGCAGAATAGTCATTTAACGGCGCAAAAATGTCTTGATCAATATTGGTCCACGGCGTAGCGAATAATTTTAATGTAGTGGAATAAAATGCCGGCGTTTCCATGGCGAGGTATGCAGCGTCAATGGGTTTGCCGTCATCCAGTAATGCCGCCATATTTTGCAATGTGGTTTCGGATGCTGGAACACCAGTTATGCGGTCGTGCAGTTGCTTTGCTTGCTCAAGGCTAGCCGCTACTGCATTGATCGAGAAAAGACCAAACACACCAAGTACTAATACACTCCTAAACGCCTTAGAATGCATTGTTTTTCCATAATAAGATAATAAGCTGAAGCTTTTTACCGTACGAAGTCGTTGCTTCATACTGTCTCCTTGTTAGCACTTGACTGCCTTACATTGAACTGACATTGATGTTGGACATGCTGAAAATCGAATGGTGCTGATTAAATCATTCAACGGCTCACAATAAAAGTTTTTATTTTGTTAATTTTTTTGACACTTGCAGCCAATAACTTGGCGCCAAAAAAGTGTCTTGCAGCGTCAAAATAAAGTATTCAATTATTTAATAAAAAATGTTGAAACACTGGTCCTAGAAAGCAATAATGTCAGGCGCCATCAGGTTTTGCCATGATACCCACAAAAATAATAAATCGTTAAGGAAAACAAATGAGGCCGACTTTGGGCTATAACATTATGATGTTTACGGTAATTACATTGTTATTAGGATGTAACACTGAGACAGCAATTAAAGATCAACAGCCTGATCCCGTTCTTGTTGAATATCCAGTAGCTTATATTGAGCGTAATTTAACTGCGGTCGATCAAACATCCGCACAATTTCAATCCCTTAATCCTGCCTATTTTAATCCTGGCGCTCAATTACTCATTAAACGCAATGCCTTCGCTGATTCACCTGCGACGAATTTAACCGCCGCCTTATTTGCAGAAGATCAGCTGATTGATATTCGCGATCTGTCAGTGTCTGACGATGGCCAACAACTGCTTATGGCCATTCGCGCACCAGAAATCGATGGTGTTGACGACGATGAACAACCTAAATGGAATATCTGGCGTTATACAGTTGCTAGCCAAACCTTAGAAAGAATCATCA
>NZ_PJAP01001008.1:0-2698 GCF_002836795.1 Shewanella sp. 11B5
GCAGCTTTTGCGGCCAAACTAGAGCAAAATATAAAAAACGCTGTTAATGTTGATTCAGTTGCTTGTTTAAGCCAAATGCAAGGTCAAATTAATGATAGTCTGCATATGTTAGATACTCTTTTTCCAGATGAAAGTGCAGTATTAACAACTAACACGCTGGATAATAATGCAATATTGCCGATACAAAGTATAGAACCCGATAAAATCAACCGATTAATGGAATTATTGGTTGAACAAAATTTAGATGCCATTGAGTACCTTGATCGCCTGTTAAGCGACGTGGTGCCAGATAAGCAGTGGTTAAGATTAAAAAACCAAGTGAGCCAACTTGAGTTCTTGGATGCTGTCGATACATTAACATCGATAATTAAGGAGTGATGCGTGTTCATAGATGAGTATATTTCTGGTGTTGCGCCAATTAGAGGTAAAATACTGTTAGTTGATGATCAAGTTGTGAACATCAAAATATTGCATCAACTATTGCAAACGGATTACGACATTTATATGGCTCGCGATGGTCATCAAGCTATTGATATGTGTAAAAAAGTCAAACCAGATATCGTGTTGTTAGATATTGAAATGCCAATGCTTAATGGATTTGATGTGTGTGCGCATTTGAAAAAAGACCCCGATACAGAAGATGTCGCCGTTATTTTTGTGTCAGGTCATTTTGATGAAGATAAAGAAGTTAAGGGATTTCAGTTAGGCGCGGTTGATTTTATTCATAAACCCATTAATCCCGTTATCACTAAAGCACGCATTAAAAATCAGATGATGGCTAAATCTCAAACTGATTTATTACGCTCTATTGCTTTGTTAGATGGATTAACAGGTGTGGCTAATCGGCGTAAGTTTGATCAAGTGCTACCCGTTACTTGGTTACAATGTGCACGTGAAAAACAGCCATTGACCATTATTTTATTGGATATCGATTTCTTTAAGCATTTTAATGACACCTACGGCCACACTGAGGGTGATACATGTTTACGTGTTGTTGCTCAGAAGATACAAGACACCGTTAACCGCCCTTATGACTTAGTTGCGCGTTATGGTGGTGAAGAGTTTATCTGTGTACTACCAAACACCGATTTAATTGGTGGCACTTATGTGGCTCAGCAAATTGTTGACAGTATAGTGTCATTGAAAATAGCCCATATAAACTCACCAATTTCTAAATTTGTTACTGTAAGTGCAGGGGTTTCAACTGTGGTGCCAATGTATGATATGCCCAATAAAATCTTAGTTGAAGCGGCAGATAAACAATTGTACTTAGCCAAAGACCGTGGCAGAAATAGAGTGCTAGGTTGTTTAGTTGAAGAAAATACCTAGGTAACTAGAGCAGCGCGGCTAGATGCTATAAAATCTTAGCAACAGCCTAGATCGCTGCGCTGCTAATACGCTTCGCGGCTAGATGCTATAAAATCTTAGCAACAGTCTAGAACGCTGTGCTGCTAGTACGCTTCGCGGCTAGATGCTATAAATGCATAGGCTTAGAGTCTAGACGACTAGAGCGCTACGCTGCTATAAAACCAAAGGCCTAGATGACTAGAACCTAGTTCGCTTGATATCGCTTGATATCGCTTGATATCGCTTTTCATCGCTTGCTATCCATTTTTTATTGTAACAACGCAGCAGTCCCTAGCAGGACGTAGTCCGCACTAGAAGCGTAGCGCACTAGAACCTAGGATCTAAAATTTATGCCGATAACCTAATACATAAGCTATATCAGCACTGTTATCCATGTTTAAAAAGTTCTCAACCATAGTGAATTCGATGGCGCTGCTATTGAAGTAATAGCGATAACCCAATAACGCTTCATTAGACGCCTCTGAGAAGTTCTCATCCCAACTTACCATGCCATCATAACGATGGTATTCAGCTAACCAACCGTGCCGACCGGTACGATATTCGTAACCCAGCCCCAACGTTAGGTAATGAGATTCGAAACTATTTTGCGATAGCGGCGCTTTATCGTGTAGGAAACTGATCCCTAGAGTAGAGTTCACATGGTGATTGCCATTGTGATAGCCGTAATTAATTTGCACGCTTTGCTGGAAGCTTTCATCAGCAAATGGGCCAGAATCAACAGACTTGTAGTACAGCGTGCCTCCAACCGAAATACCATGGTGTTCATTTTGCAGTAATTGATAACCTAAATATGCTGTAAATGCATTATTGAGAGTTTCACCATTAAAGTTTTCAATATCAATATCGTATTTTTCTGAACGCATTTGACTTTGGTGTTTAGCTTGCTGGTTACGACCATTTTGGTCAAATCCAAAAGCATCGTGGAACCACATTGTTAATGAATCTAAATGGTTGTCACCACTAAATTGCCAAGTGTAATTAGCATCAAACAGTAAATCCTCTGTAATTTGCCATTTTAAGCCGCTGCTAATCGCATTTTGGTAGTAATCAGCCAATAACTCATCGGATTCGGACCAGACGCTGGCAGCGTTGGCTGTGATATACCATTCCTTTTGACCTTGAGGTAATGAAAAACCAGAACGCAACAGTGGGCTAAGATTGAGAGATTGCATCGGTGATTGTGCATATACTTGTAAAGGTCCGTAATCATCAAAGCTGACTACTTGCGCTTGTGCAGGCAAGATGAAAGAAATACTCACAACGGATATCAGTTTAAGGTTGGTCTTCATTACAATTCCCTGAGTTTACTGTCCAGTTAATTTATCAGTGT
>NZ_PJAP01001009.1:0-2697 GCF_002836795.1 Shewanella sp. 11B5
CGTACATGCTGACCTTTAACGATGTGCTCATGCTCAAGAAGGGTTAACAGGTTATCTTGTTCGTTTGCTAGTTCTCGTGGCTGAATGGTGTCAGCGCCTTTTGGCACTGTTGCTCCGGTCATAATGCGCACGGCTTCGCCGTCTTGCAGCATATTGGGGTAATGATGTCCTGCTAATACTTCGGCCACGACTTTAAGAGGCTTATTAGATAAGTTACTAAACGCAAAGGCATAACCGTCCATTGCTGAGTTAGTTTGTTGAGGTACGTTTATTTCAGAAATAATATCATGTGCCAGTACGCGATTATCAATATCGAAAAGACTGACTAATTCAGTGTCCACAATAGGGGTAACTTGGCTTAATACCGCCGCAACGCCTTGGGATACACTAATGCCGTGTGGACTGTTTTCCGTATCGTCCATTTGAGCTGCTTTGCTCGCATCAATCGGCAAGCTGACCTCTTCTGCCTGCCAATTTTGTTGATAGTGTTGTACAAAATCAGCAATTTGCGCCACGTTGTTTAAATCTAATCGCATTAATGAATCAGGTACTGTGGTTTCATCACAACAGGCAATCGCAACGATATTGTCATCATGTATATGAATCAAAGGTTTATTATGTGCTGCACGGTGTAATTCAATTTTAGGTAATGCCAGTTTTTTAAAGCCTTCTACCAGCACGATATCGACTTTGTCGGCTTCAATTTGACGCAGTAAATGTTGTAATTGTGGGTCATCATCAACTGGGTCTTCAGTCATTAATGCCCAGCGTACATGAGATGCTACCAATACTTGCCTTGCCCCAGCTTTGCGCATTTCGAAACTGTCTTTACCCGGAACATCAACATCAAAATTATGATGTGCATGCTTAATAACGGCTAAACGTAAACCGCGTTCAATTAAGGCAGGAATAAGCTGTTTTAGTAGAGTGGTTTTACCTGTGCCACTGTATGCACAAAATCCCAAAACGGGAATGGACAATGGATTAGAAAATAATGCTGTCATGAAGTACCTCTACTGAATTACTTGGCAATTTGCGTTGCTAACTGTTGTTTTTGTTCTGGTGTATTGATGTTAACGAATGCATTGGGTTGGTCAGCAAAACTTTCTACAGCCACTTTATGTTGGCGATACCAAAAATCAATTTTGCGCTCTCCCGCATCTAAAAAAGCCTGCATCGATGATGCCAGATGTGGTTTTAGCAATAACACTACGGGTTGTTCATACTCACCATCACTAGCAACAGCAAGGTCGGCTTGTTGTTGCTCTAAAGCAGCTAATAATCTTGCTGTTAAGTCGGTTGGTAGCATAGGACAGTCACAAGGGACCACAAGTAAATAATCAGCTTGAGTCTGTTTTAAGGCTGTAACCATTCCAGCTAAAGGGCCTAAATAACCGCTGTCTTGATCGCTGAAAACGGTGTAACCCCATTGCTCATATTGAGCTTGGTTTCGATTTGCGTTAATCAGGATCTGATCCACTTGAGTCGACAGCTTATTAATTGTATGACAAATCATCGCTTGGCCATTGAGATCCACTAAGCCTTTGTCATTGCCGCCCATTCGTCTTGCCATGCCGCCAGCTAAAATCACCGCATCAATTTGTGGTGCCATAATGTAATTCCGTTGTGTGGGTATCATGTAAATCATCTGTTTGGGGTACATGAATACTGGTATGAATTGTGCGTTGCTTTATATGCCAATGTTGTTGACACAACGCGGTCAGGCCACAGGTTTGATGACTGCTAATTAACAGTCCTGTGCCGTCTTGTTTGAGTTGATTAATCATCGCGAGCACTAAGCGCTGTGAGTGCTTATCCATATTCGAGATCGGTTCATCAAGCATTAATAGTTTAGGTTGCGCAATCCAAGCTCTGGCAATGGCAAGACGTTGTCTCTCGCCCCCGGATAGATCGCTAGCATTATGATTCAGTAAATCGGTGAGTTGAGCCATATGAATGGCTTGTTTGATCCGTTTTTTACGTTGTTCCGGCGCTAAAGCCCGCTGATCCAAGGCGTAGGTTAAGTTGTACTTTACTGTGCCTTCAAAAAGATAAGGATGTTGATGTAAATAAACCGCTTTACCTAAAAGAGATGACGGTCGCCACCACGTTTGAGGCGCAAACCCCTGGCTGGTGATCTGACCTTGATTTGGTTTAATTAAACCCGCGAGGAGTTTCATTAAGGTCGATTTACCCGAGCCATTGTCACCTTGCAGGTAAATGACATCACCTTGGCTAAAATGCAAATCGACTGCGCTAAAGAGTATCTGCTGATTAAAAGATATCAGTAGGTTTTTTGCATGAATACTGGCTAAAGAGCGGTCTGAAGAATGTGATAATGTCATCTTAATGACTCCTTGGGAGGGCTTTGCCTCGCAATGAACCTAAGATGAAGTTTAACACTACCGCTAATATTAATAAGACTAATCCTAGCGCGATAGCTTGTGCAAAATCGCCTTTGCTCGTTTCAAGTGCTATTGCAGTGGGAATATTACGGGTGACATTCATAATATTGCCACCAACCATCATCGAGCAACCCACTTCAGTTAAAATGCGGCTAAACGCTGCGATAATGGCGAGCAGTAAGGGGCCTCGTAGTTCACGGCATAAGGTCCAAACCGCGCGTAGCCATGAGGCTCCTAATGTACGAGATGTTTCCCACGCTCTACGATCCACACTGGCAAAAGCGGCCTGTGA
>NZ_PJAP01001010.1:0-2693 GCF_002836795.1 Shewanella sp. 11B5
CTTATTTAGCGTTGAAGTTCCCATTGCCAAAGAGCCAAAAATAATACAAGCAAAAGCCACTCGGGCCAGTGCAACTTTACAAGGGGTAGGCGTACTTTGCATTGACAACGAGATGGATGTAATATCGGGCATGAGTGACTTATTAACCGCGTGGAAATGTCGAGTTTTTACTGCCCGCACTGCTAAGCAGGCTCTTGAAATTTATCAGGCTCACGAAGAAGATATCGATATATTATTAGTAGATTATCAATTGGTTGACGAAAAGCAAAGTGATTATCTTCAATACAAAAACTCACACAAAAGAAGCAATTTTTCAAATAATCACAATAAGAATAATCGCTGTGCTAATGAAAATAGACTTAATGGCATTGAGTTAATTGCTTGTCTACGGGCGAAAAGTCATTACCCACTACCTGCAATATTAATTACTGCGACAACAGATGAGTCCGTATTAGTACAAGCACAACAAGCTGATATAGGCTATTTAAGGAAGATCATAAAACCACTCGCTTTACGTGCTTTAATGAGCTCATTATTGACGAGAAAACTAGAGCAAAATTACATTCCTAACTCATTCAATTAGCACAATCGTTACTGTGTAAAAGATGCATTTGCCATTTGACGATCATTTAATAGAATAACTGCTTGTGTGCGATTTTTTACGCCTAGCTTTAAAAATATAGTACTTGCATGGCTTTTTATTGTGGATTCTGAAAGATTAAGCTCATAAGCTATTTGCTTATTAAGCAAACCTTCAGCAAACATCAATAATATTTTCCGTTGCTGTGGTGTTAATGATATCAACTTATCTTCTTGTTCTACGATATCATCATCAGGATTATAACTTCCGATTGGCGTCCATAACTTCCCGTTAATAACATCATTAATTGCTTTGATCATTGCCGGTACAGGTGTCGACTTAGGTATAAATCCCGCAGCACCTAAGTTCATGGCCTTACGAATCGTCTCAGGCTCTTCAAAACCAGAAATAACAATCACACCAATTTCTGGATATGTGTGTCGGATATTAATCAAAGTGTTAAAACCTTGCGCCCCCGGGATATCCAGATCAAGTAGTATCAGATCGATATCAGAGGTTTCTTGCAATTTTTGCTCTAATTCAGGAATCGTCTGTGCTTCAGGTAAACAAGAACAAACAAAGCTAGACTTCAACATGAACGACAATGCTTGTCTAAAAAGTGGGTGGTCATCTGCGATAATGATCTTAGTATTTAATGTCATTTTATAACTTAATATTTAGATTGATGAGCTTTTAGTGTTAGCTAAGTAAATGTGCGCCAAGCTAGTGTTAACTCGATAAGGTAACAATATTATAAATAACTTCAATGGCAATTATGGCAAACAAGACTAAAGGACTAAGCCATCAAACGTAAAAAAGCACGTTTAAACGACAAAGCACAGGCGTGTTTTAACGGATTCGACAGCCTCAGTTAAGACATAATAAGCTAACGAGTAAGCAGAAATGAAAAACGGAAAAGGTATACCTAAGAGTTTACATTTAATGTATTTTTTTAGTTAGAGATCAAAGAATGACGGCTGCTAAAGTAAGTTTAAATTGAGGTGTTAGCGTTCAAATGCTTGGTTACAGGCTCAAACAATCAAATTAAAATGTTAAAGAATATTGCCAATATTTAGTGATCATACTTATGGTGAACAACCTATTCAAGTCGTACGTAATAGCTTAGGTTCTGGTAAGTTCAGGGATAATAGCTAACTTACCTGTGAAGCGCTAACAATGTCATTTGGCCACATGAATAAAAAGGTTGTTGTGAGGGTTATGCTGTTGCAAAAATATTTTTGGGTAGCTATATGCAAGATCGTGTATCTGGAGAAACAATGAAGCTCTTTAAGATGCACTAGTTGTGGTGATGAATTGCATCACAATGTGTACAAGGATAACTGATGCCATTATTACTTAATGTATCAAAGGCATGGTGATTTTGAATTGAAATTCATGTGTTTAAAAAACAGCCTAACAGAGGTGTTTGAATTTACATAACTAGGCCAGATAACAGCTCGACTTGTTGATGCTCATCGTCAGTTAGTGCACCGTAATCTCTTGGGTATGACCAACCATAACCCCAGCGAAATTGAGTAGGTAAATAAGGCGTGCCACCCACTCTTACTCCGGCTAACATCAATAAAGCAATTTGTGGCTGACCCACGTTTGTGACACAAGCACGTAACGCTTTATCTGATGTGAGGCGTTCATCAAATGTGCCGCCTTTCCAATAGTCGTAATCATGTTTTTGACAGCATGCCAACCATAATTCACTTTGCTCGAAAGTCCCATTAGGAAACGCACTGCAACCATCACTGGTGAAAGGTGTTAGCGCGTCAGCCTGTGCAGGATTGACTAGCATCGACACACTGGCGAAAACCAGAGCAGTGCAATTTAGGCAATATTTGTTCACTATTAACATCCAGCTTTGATTATTCACACATTATGATGCCACAGCAGCGATGACAGTAATAGAATAAAAAGTTGCTTGTTGATTAAATCATCTTTTACATCAATGGGTAACGCTTTATAACTGCCAAACTAATGAACCAGATTAATGTGCCAAATTAGCAAACCATTTTTGGTACGGTTGATACACGTCGTAAAGCCAATTAAAGACTGCGGTTTACACTAAAATAAAGCCTAAAACCCCATCTTCTAATACTAATTT
>NZ_PJAP01001011.1:0-2691 GCF_002836795.1 Shewanella sp. 11B5
TTTACTGACAGAATGACAAAAAATAATGTCATATTTACGCAGTTTGGCTTGCTCCACATGGCTTTGCATTGCTAATTTTGAATCAGTGCAGCCGTAAGTGAGCTTAAAGGCGCCTTCTGTATCCATCCATTGTTGCAAGATTTTGCTTCTAGATAAGCGCCAGCTATCACTATTACAACGAATATCATCTAACCATATGTCGATTTCAATATGAGCATATTGCTTTTTTAAAGCGATAAGAAAGGTTTTTAAGTAAAGAAAGTCACCTAACGCAACTGGCGAAATAAACAGTAAGCGTTGACATGTTTGCAATTGCTTTGTAGACACTATTGGCATATGAATAGACAGCTTTGTTGATAGTTATACTTGAAATAATACCTTGAAAAGAGGGCTTTTTGAATCAATACCTTGAGAAAAGCGAATAGATGTATTGATTTCATTTGATATCAGATTGGTCGGTTGAGAGGATTAGATGTAAATTGAGGCGTGTTATCATTTATACTAGTGCTCTTTGCAAATTCTGATGCGGAATTATTAATAGGAATTGACTTACGATGATTTGTTTTGATGTTTTACATCCCTATTATTTACCACAATACTTTCCTGTCGCTGCAGAGCTACAGAAGCGTTCGGTTCCTGTGACATATGTTATCTACAAGAGTGTTGATCAGCAGTCGGTATTGGAAGCGCTTGTAAATAAGCATCAACTAAATGTTGTCTGGGTTAATGATGAATCAGAAGCGCTTGAATTTTATTTGTTGAACAAGCCTAAATGGGTTGTGTTCGGTAATGCATTTGCTTCAGCGTCACGATTAAAAGGCATCAGTCAGACTGCTTTGATGCAGCATGGTGTCGGGCCAAAGTCGGTATATTATACTGTTTCAAAAGGCGATATTGAAGTTCGCTTTGTGGAAGGGCAATATCGTTTAAAGCGATTACAGGAGATGTTTCCTGAAAAAGTGTTCATTGATACAGGTTATGCCAAGCTAGATCCAATTATCCAAGGAGTTGAACAGGGTTTAGACTTAGCCTCTTTAGGATTAAATACTAATAAAAAAACCTTGTTATATGCGCCGACATTTTATCCAAGCAGCATTGAAGAAATGGCTAAAAATTGGCCATCTCAATTTTCTGAATATAATATATTGCTCAAACCACATTATTTTTCATTGAGTAAATCAAATTATAAAAAACAAAAAGCGCTGCTAACTCACTGGGCTAGTTTCGACAATGTTTATTTAGCGCCTGCTGAAGAAGCAAATTTATTACCTTTTATGGTCTCTGCCGATGTATTAATTAGTGATGCTTCATCTGCCTTATTTGAATTTGCCGCATTAAATAAACCTGTTGTATGGTGTGATTTTTATCACTTACGTTGGTCTTATCGTGGGATTTTTAAATTCAGGTTTAAGAATCGTGTGGATCAAGATTTATACCGCTACGCAGACATCGCAGCGCATGCCAGAACATATAAAGAATTAAAGCAAGTTGTTGATCAACAGATAACACATCCAGAGTTGTTTGCGCCTCAACGGACGCAATATACGGCAGAGCTAGTGGGTGTTGTTGATGGCCTTTGTAGCCAAAGAATTACTGACTATTTATTAGAATAAGGATTTAGATGAACATTATTACATTCGGTACTTTTGACATGTTTCATATTGGTCATTTAAATATTTTAGAAAGAGCGAAAGAGTTAGGCGGTAAGCTGGTTGTTGGGGTGTCATCTGATGCTCTTAATTTTAGTAAAAAACAACGAAACCCTATTTGCGATGAAATCGATCGAATGAGAATTGTCGCGGCTCTATCCTGTGTAGATCAAGTTTTTCTTGAAGAGTCATTAGAGCTTAAAGCAGAGTACATTCAAAAGTATCAAGCTGATTATTTAGTGATGGGGGATGATTGGGAGGGACGTTTTGATCATCTATCTCATCTATGTAAAGTAGTGTATTTACCAAGAACCCCTGCGATTTCAACAACAATGTTAATTGAGATCGTTAAAGAAATTAGATAGTGAGTTAATCATTTCTATGAAACAGGAACATGCTATGGATAAAAAACGCCATAGCATGTTCCTGTTAAGCTAGTTTTCGCTTCGTAAGAGCTATAAACCGTTATTGACCAATAAAATGTTGGGTTTTAAGCCAATCTAAATATTCAGGTACAGCTTGCTCAACCGTTTTAAACTCAGCTTGATAACCAGCCGATCTTAATTGAGTTAAATCTGCTTGGGTATAACTTTGATAAGCGCCTTTCAATTTGTCTGGGAAAGGAATGTATTCAATGTGCCCTTTACCATGATAAGCAATCACAGCATTGGCAACATCATTAAAGCTTTGCGCTTGGCCTGTTCCGCAGTTATATATGCCCGATACAGATGGATTCTGCCATAGCCATAAATTGACTTTAACCACATCTTCGACAAACACAAAATCACGAAGTTGCTGACCATTTTCATAACCATCAACACCTTCAAACAAACGACACACGCCATTAGCGTTAATTTGATTGTTAAAGTGGAAAGCCACACTTGCCATGCCGCCTTTGTGTTGTTCACGCGGACCATAGACGTTGAAATAACGTAATCCTGCCACTTGACCAGTGAGTTTTTGCTGTCTTACATACTGATCGAATAAGAACTTAGAGTAAGCGTAGACATTGAGTGGCTTTTCAAGTTCACGTTGCTCAATA
>NZ_PJAP01001012.1:0-2685 GCF_002836795.1 Shewanella sp. 11B5
TTATCTAGTCGACGATTTACCGTCGGAGTTGGATGCACAGCATAGGCAGCTATTGCTACAGCAGTTAACCGAAACCGGTGCACAAATTTTTGTCACTGCGATCGATCCGCAAGCAATAGTCGATTCGTTATCTAGCCCTCCAAACAGGATGTTTCATGTGGAACAAGGGCTGGTAACGGTTATTGAATAACAACGAGAGATAAATATGTCAGAGAATAGTTACGATTCTTCGAGTATCAAGGTATTAAAAGGCCTTGATGCAGTCCGTAAGAGACCTGGTATGTACATTGGTGATACTGATGATGGCACAGGTCTTCATCACATGGTATTCGAAGTGGTCGATAACTCTATCGATGAAGCTTTAGCAGGCCATTGTAGTGATATCACCATTAGCATTCATTCAGATGGTTCAGTCTCAGTAAAAGACGATGGTCGTGGTATTCCTGTTTCGATACATGAAGAAGAGGGTATATCTGCCGCTGAAGTTATTATGACCGTACTTCATGCTGGCGGTAAGTTTGATGATAACTCTTATAAAGTCTCTGGTGGTCTGCACGGTGTGGGTGTATCTGTAGTTAACGCGTTATCGCAAAAACTGCAGTTAACCATTCGTAGAGCAGGTAAAGTCTATGAGCAGTTTTATACTCATGGTGTACCCGATGCACCTATCAAGGAAATTGGTGATGCGGTTAAAACCGGTACCGAACTCCGCTTCTGGCCAAGTAGTGACACGTTTACTGATGTTGAATTTCATTTTGAAATTTTAGCCAAACGCGTACGCGAACTATCATTTTTGAACTCTGGTGTAGGCATTCGTTTAGTTGACGAGCGCGACGGTAAAGATGAGTTCTTTAAGTATGAAGGCGGTATTAGTGCTTTTGTTGATTACTTAAACCGTAACAAAACGCCGATTAACAAAGATGTTTTCCATTTTTCTCATGAACGCGAAGACGGTATCACCGTTGAAGTTGCTATGCAGTGGAACGATGGTTATCAAGAGAATATTTTTTGTTTTACCAATAACATCCCACAACGCGACGGTGGTACTCACTTAGCCGGTTTCCGTGGTGCATTAACACGTAACTTGAATAACTACATGGAACGTGAAGGGTTTAACAAAAAAGGTAAGACTAGTGCCACAGGTGATGATGCGCGTGAAGGCTTGACCGCGGTTATTTCAGTAAAAGTACCTGATCCAAAGTTTAGCTCGCAAACTAAAGACAAACTTGTGTCTAGTGAAGTGAAAAGCGCGGTTGAACAAACAATGGGTGAGCAGTTAAATGATTACCTATTAGAAAATCCAGCCGATGCTAAATTAATTGTTGGTAAAATTGTTGATGCAGCACGTGCTCGTGAAGCGGCGCGTAAAGCGCGTGAAATGACACGTCGTAAAGGCGCGCTAGATTTAGGTGGTTTGCCAGGTAAGCTAGCTGACTGCCAAGAGAAAGATCCTGGTCTTTCTGAAATATATATAGTGGAAGGTGACTCTGCTGGTGGATCAGCCAAGCAGGGACGTAACCGTAAAAACCAAGCGATTCTTCCGCTAAAAGGTAAGATCTTAAACGTAGAAAAAGCGCGCTTTGACAAGATGTTATCTTCACAGGAAGTGGCAACGTTGATTACTGCATTAGGTTGTGGCATTGGCCGCGATGAATATAATCCAGATAAGACTCGTTATCACAACATCATCATCATGACCGATGCTGACGTCGACGGCTCACACATTCGTACTTTGCTGTTGACCTTCTTCTTCCGTCAAATGCCTGAATTGATCCAGCGTGGCTATATTTATATTGCTCAACCACCACTTTTCAAAGTGAAAAAAGGTAAGCAAGAACAGTATTTGAAAGATGAGCCAGCATTGACTGAGTATTTAACCACTCAAGCTCTTGATGGCACCAATATTTATCCAAGCCCAGGTGCTTTTGGTATGTCTGGTGAGCCATTAGAGCGTTTAGTGGCACAGTATCGTGAAGTTGAGCGCATTATTAAGCGCCTAGAAAAACGTTACCCGACCAACCTACTTGACCGTATGTTGTATCACCCTGAAGTGACTGCCGCAGTGTTAAGTGATGAAGCGCAAATGACCGAATGGTGTAATGGCTTCATTGCAGATTTAGTTGAACGTGAAAGTAGCGGTATTATTTTTACTGCCAATGTAATGCTTGACCCTGAGCGCAAGGTTTACACCCCTAGCGTGACAATCCGTAAGCACGGTATCGATACTAACTATCTATTTGGTTATGACTTCTTCACGTCATCTGATTACCAGCGTATCGCTAAGTTAGGCGCAGCATTAGAGGGTATGATTGAAGAAGGTGGTTATGTACAACGTGGTGAACGTGTTAAAGAAGTTGAAAGCTTCTTAGAAGCATTAGATTGGACTATTAGTGAAGCGAAACGCGGCCTGTACATACAACGTTATAAAGGATTGGGCGAAATGAACCCTGAACAATTGTGGGAAACTACAATGGATCCGGAATCACGTCGTATGTTACGCGTTACTATTGAAGATGCGGTAGCTGCTGATCAGCTATTCACATGTTTGATGGGTGACCAAGTTGAGCCGCGTCGTGAGTTTATTGAAACTAACGCGCTTAATGTGGCCAACTTAGACGTATAACATAAGTTTTGTGTAAAAATGGGTGCCTTTGGCACCCATTTTTGTTTTTAGTGCTATGGTTA
>NZ_PJAP01001013.1:0-2684 GCF_002836795.1 Shewanella sp. 11B5
GTTGTGTAGATTACTTTTTGTTCATTGATGTTAAGTAAAATGCGATATCAATTAATTCGTCATAAGACTTAATCGAGCTGGTTTCTACGCGATATTTACCGTTAACCACTAATGTTGGTACACCAGAAATTTTAGCATTTTCAGTATCGCGCTTCATTTTCGACATTTGAGCGTTCACCATAAATGAACTTGCCGCTGCATCATAAGCTTTACCATCTACGCCATTAGCGATAAATATTGCTCTGATATCGTCTGGGCGAGTAAATTGCTGACGCTTGTCGTGGATAGCAGTAAATAGAGCTGCATCCATCTTTTTCTCAACATTTAGCTGCTGAGCGACCGCAAAGGCACGAGACATTTCTACGCCCATATCACGACCAATAAACTCAACGTGCGACTGATTAAATGCCACACCTTCAGGTAAGTTCGCTTCAATTTTATGTACTACTGTTTTAGAAAAATTAAAACAATGCGGACAATAGAATGAGAAAAACTCAGTAATTTCTGGCTTGGCTGTTTCAGGGCCGTCATTAATCACAGTGTAATGTACACCTTCTTTATAATCGGCAGCCATCGCAGCCATCGGCGCTAGCAGTAGTGCAGCAGCCATCAGTAATGCTTTTTTCATTTTACTTCCTTCTAAATAGGCAAAAATATAAATACGCTGGCTCTATCATAGTCTAGCGTTAGCCTGTAACTCAATCGCTAGCCAATTGTATTTGTAACTAAATACTATTAGGTAGTGATTATGAAATAATGTTAATTAAAACTAGGTAAACTCAATGGCGGCTCATTAAGCGCAGATAACTGCTCTTTAAACGCCAGTGTTTGTTGCTCCCAATACTTAATATCGCCAAACCATGGGAAATTCATCGGGAATGCAGGGTCATCCCAGCGCTTGGCTAACCACGCATTATAGTGCACCATCCTGAATGCCCTTAATGGCTCAATGAGTGCCAACTGTTTCGCATCAAAATCACAAAACTCTTGATATCCCTCTAATAAAATATCAATTTGTAATAATTGCTGCTGACGATCGCCAGTCAACATCATCCATAAATCTTGTACTGCGGGCCCTTGCCTGGCATCGTCTAAGTCAACAAATCCAGGTCCGTCTGGTGTCCATAAAATATTACTAGGGTGTAAGTCTCCGTGCAGGCGTATAGAGGTAAAATTGTGCTGCTGCCATATCTGTTTGGCTTTCTCTAAAACTTGCTCTACAACGGTAAAAAAAGCCGTTTGCATCGAACTGGCAACAATACCACTTTCACGTAAATAGCGATAAGACTCATCTCCCAAAATGGCAGGGGTCAGCGATTCACGATATTTAAAAGGCTGCATTGCGCCATATTGATGAATTCGACCAATAAAGCGGCCTACCGATTCAAGTTGTTCAAGATTGTCTACTTCAAATGCCCGCCCGCCAATAGACGGAAAAAGACCAAAACGATAACCTTGATACTCAAATAAGGTTTTACCTTCAATAACCACAGGAACAGCAATAGGAATATCTTCAGCCGCTAAAGCCAAGGCATAATCGTGCTCTTCTTGGATTTGTTCATTACTCCAACGATGTGGTCGATAAAACTTCACCACATAACGAATGCCTTGATCGCAGCGGAATTGGTACACCCGATTTTCGTAACTGTTTAATGCTAATAGCCCTGTCTCAGGGAAGACGCCGATGCTTTCGATGGCATCTAAAATGAGATCGGGTCTCAATGCCTGAAAATGAAACTCTGCGCCTGTACCATTGTCCATGTATACCTTCTTAAGCAGTTTGAATATGTGGGGCAAGTAGCGTTAATAAAAACGCTAGTACGTCTAACTCGTTTGCACTATCGGTGGAAATCCAACAAATATCACCATAAAACTCATAATGTAACCATAAAGGGCTGCCTTCAAAATTCAGTAACCATTGGTGACGATCTGCGCCCCATTGGCGCTCACGAATGTCGCAATCAAGTGCAGCCGCTAGCGGTTCTGCAAATTGTTCAAATTGCTCAAAATCCACTTCTGCTTGAATAACAATACTTAATGCTGCTGGATCTAATTTGGCTGACAATAATTTCATAATCGACTCAGATAAAATACATCAATTAGCTGCTACAAGACATAATTAAGCCTTGTCCCCATTGGGGTGGGCGTTTGGCAAAATCTTCCATCTCGGGTTGTTCGTCAAAAGGACGACGTAAAAGTTGTTGAAGTTGCAATAATTTGCTGTTGTCGCCATTTTCTTCAATCTCGATAATAGCTTCCTGGGCGAGGTAATTGCGCAAAATATATTTAGGGTTGGCACTATTACGCTCACATTGCCACACGTTCACATCCGCAACCTCACCCACTCGGTTTTGATAAGCTTGATACCAAGTATCAAAACCAGCAAGGTCGACCATATCGTCCCGTAAACTAGAATGCGCACTACTCGGGTCCAGCTGGCCAAAACGGCGTAAACTATTGGTGTAATCAAGCTGATTAGTTTCAAGTAATCCGGTTAATTGCCCCACAAGCTGCAAATCTTTATTACCGAGCTCAGCCTGTTCCTCTGCGTTAATAGCATTTGGGCTTTGATTTGGTTGAGAAAGCCCTAACTTAGCGCGCATGAGTAATAAATACTGCTGAACTAATTCAAATTGATACGTATTTAGCGCTGCGATTAAATCGTCAGACTCGATAATAGGCGT
>NZ_PJAP01001014.1:0-2683 GCF_002836795.1 Shewanella sp. 11B5
ATGCGTTTCAAACTGAAAAACTGAGTGACTCTGATTGAGCACATAATTAATCGAATAGGTATGACACCGAATAGGCTATTAATTGGATTTAAAAACATCAATGAATAAACACGAATTTACCTTACGCTATAATTTACATCGTCTGGGTTCAATCATCCCTTCTGCGCCCCCATCATACCTTGGCCGCAAAGCTGCGGTGTTAATCCCTGTTATTGAAATAGAGCAACAATTACATCTAATTTTAACCCGACGCCCAATGCATTTACGTCACCATCCAGGGCAAATTAGTTTTCCTGGCGGCAAAGTTGAGCCTGATGATATTAATGCCATCCACACTGCGTTGCGCGAAGCTCACGAAGAAATTGGCTTATTGTCAGAAAATGTTGATGTTTTAGGCGTGTTTCCAGCCCATAAAACCTTTACCGGTTTTGTGATCACCCCTGTCGTGGCGATGGTAAAGCAGCCATTTGAATTGGTGCTCGACCCCGGTGAAGTGGATGATTGTTTCTCAGTACCATTGAATTTTTTTATTGAGCGAAGTAACCGTCACAAAATATTTCATTATCGCCACGGCGAACATTATCAAGTTCACTTTATGCCATTTGAAGACAAATTTATTTGGGGAGTAACGGCAGCCATTATCGATTTGCTGTGTCATCACATAGAAGATAATTAATCACACCACACGCATGATGTAATACCCAATTGATGATTGAGATTGATAGTTGAAATAATCAACTTTTATCTATTCAGCTTAGTTCTATTGTTCCAAGCATCCACAGAGTGATGTTACACCACATAGCGAATATACAAACCTGCTGCGAGTGATACCAAAAACAACAACGGAATATTGACCCAAAAACCAATTCGAGTGGTGGCTTTTGCATAAAAGTTTACCAGCAGATTCAAAAAGCTAACCCCAGCACACCACCATATTAAATACTCTAATTTAATGGTTAACTCAGGATCCCAGTTTAATCGTACCGATGCACCTTTACTCAAAAAATAACCTACCGCGCGATCAGGTCTGGCTTCTCCAAAAATAATCAACGCATAAATGGCTAAGCTCCAGCCTAATAACGACAAAACGGTCAATACAACCTGTATAATTCCTAAACGAGACATGGCCTTTCCTTGGTTTACGAGAGAATATAAAGGCTAATTAGCCATATATTTAACCGACTTACTCAAAAGTATCACATTAATCACCCTAGAATAGCGTTTTCAGCTTGAGAAAAGCCACCAGCAAGGTAAGATAAACCCCAATTTTATATTTATATTCGATACGTTGGAGAATAAAGCAACAATGAGCATTGCATCTGTCGCTTCTGTATTTAAAGGTGAACACGCCGTTGGTTCGCAAGTCACTGTCCGTGGCTGGGTAAGAACTCGTCGTGATTCAAAAGCGGGTATCTCTTTCTTGGCCGTGTATGACGGTTCATGTTTCGACCCTATTCAAGGTGTCTTGCCTAATAGCCTAGCCAATTACAATGACGATGTATTGAAATTGACTGCTGGCTGCTCTGTCGTAATGACGGGTGAAGTAGTTGCCTCTCCAGGCGCTGGTCAAGCATTTGAATTACAAGTCACTGAAATTGTGGTCACAGGTTTTGTTGACGATCCAGATACTTACCCAATGTCGGCCAAACGCCACTCTATTGAGCATTTACGTGAACTTGCCCATTTACGCCCACGTACCAACATTATTGGTGCCGTAGCTCGTGTTCGTAACTGTTTATCGCAAGCGATTCACCGCTTCTATCATCAAGAAGGTTTTATCTGGGTATCTACCCCGTTAATTACGGCTTCTGACTGTGAAGGTGCTGGCGAAATGTTCCGGGTGTCTACTTTAGACATGGAAAATCTACCTCGCACAGCTGAAGGTAAAGTCGATTACGATAAAGATTTCTTCGGTAAAGAATCATTCTTAACCGTGTCGGGTCAGTTAAACGCTGAAACGTATGCTTGTGCATTATCTAAAGTATATACCTTTGGCCCAACGTTTCGTGCTGAAAACTCGAACACCACTCGCCACCTTGCAGAATTCTGGATGGTTGAGCCTGAAGTGGCATTCGCAACGTTAGATGATGCGGCTGAGTTAGCGGAAAAAATGTTGAAATTCGCGTTTAGCGCAGTGCTTGAAGAACGCATGGATGATTTAAACTTCTTTAACGAACGTGTTGATAAAACCGTTATCGAACGTTTACAAGCATTCGTAAGCAGTGATTTTGCTCAAGTGGATTACACTGATGCAGTTGAAATCCTTAAAAACTGTGGTAAGAAGTTTGAATTCGCAGTTGAATGGGGTATTGATTTACAATCTGAGCATGAACGCTACTTAGCTGAAGAGCATTTTAAAGCGCCTGTTGTAGTTAAGAACTACCCGAAAGACATTAAAGCTTTCTACATGCGCTTAAACGATGATGGTAAGACCGTTGCCGCAATGGACGTGTTAGCACCAGGTATTGGTGAAATTATCGGTGGCGCGCAGCGTGAAGAGCGTTTAGACGTGTTAGATGCACGTTTAGCTGAAATGGATTTAAGCCAAGAAGATTACTGGTGGTATCGTGACCTACGTCGTTATGGCACCGTACCTCATTCAGGTTTTGGTTTAGGTTTCGAGCGTTTAGTGTCGTATGTGACTGGCGTTAACAACATTCGTGATGTTATCCCATTCCCACGC
>NZ_PJAP01001015.1:0-2680 GCF_002836795.1 Shewanella sp. 11B5
GGCACGCCACCTGCAATAACGAAGTTAACTTTTGAAACTTTATCTTTGAACTTTAACTTCTCATTTATTACAGGTGTACATATGACAATTCACATTAAAAATAACATCGATTGGGTTGGACAACGTGACTGGGAAATATTGGACTTTCATGGCACTGAATATAAAACCACTAAAGGGACCAGTTATAATAGTTACCTTGTCCGTGAACAAAAAAATGTCTTAATCGATACTGTTGACCATCGTTTCAGCCTGCAATTTATTCAAAATCTTGAGATGGAAATTGATCTCGATAAGATTGATTACATCGTCATTAACCATGCAGAAGAAGATCACTCAGGTGCGTTAGCAGCTTTGATGGCTAAAATCCCTAATACGCCAATTTATTGTACCGAAAATGCTATCGACTCCATTACTGGCTTACACCACCATACCGAGTGGAATTTTAATATCGTTAAAACCGGCGATACTCTTGATATTGGTAATGGCAAGCAGTTGGTGTTTATTGAAACCCCAATGTTGCATTGGCCAGACAGTATGATGACCTATTTAACGGGAGATGCTGTGCTATTTAGTAATGATGCGTTCGGTCAACATTATTGTGATGAGCATTTGTTTAATGATGAAGTAGACCAAATTGAATTAATGGATCAGTGTTTACGTTATTACTCCAATATTCTTACCCCGTTTAGCTCACTGGTTACCGCTAAAATTAACGAAGTGCTGAGTTTTAACCTGCCTGTAGACATGATTGCTACTGCCCATGGCGTGGTGTGGCGCGACAACCCTACCCAGATTATTCATCAATATCTGCAATGGGCAGATAATTATCAAGAAGACAGAATTACCATTTTTTATGATTCAATGTCTAATAACACCCGCATGATGGCCGATGCCATTGCTCAAGGGATCCACGACGTTGACCCTGTGGTGTCTGTTAAAGTGTTTAATGTGGCCCGCCATGATAAAAATGACATCTTAGCTAACGTGTTCCGCTCTAAAGGTATTTTGGTGGGTTCATCAACCATGAACAATGTCATGATGCCAAAAGTCGCGGGCATGTTAGAAGAGATCACAGGCTTGCGCTTTAAAGATAAAAAAGCCGGTGCATTTGGAAGTTATGGCTGGAACGGCGGCGCGGTTGACCGTATTCACACCCGTCTTACGGATGCCGGATTTGAAACCATTGTCGGCTTAAAAGCAAAATGGCGACCCGATGGTAAAGCGATGCGCGAATGCCGTGAGCATGGCCGCCAGATAGCCAAAAGCTGGGCATGGCATGATTTAAGTAATGTAAAATCCATTTCACCTGCATCGCTAGCTAAAAGCGCTCAAGCCACTGTAACCACTAAGCCAACGCCAGCAGTTCAAACAACTCAAGCAATCAAACCGACATGTACAACAGCGACAGCAATGAGTGATTCACAAAATATGCTCTGCACTGTGTGTAATTGGGTATATGTGCCAGTATTGGGTGAGCCTAATCAAGAAGTAGAACCAGGAACACCGTGGAGCGAAGTACCAGACTTTTTCCTTTGCCCAGATTGTGGCCTTGGCAAAGATGTATTTGTCCCTATTGCTGAGAGGAAAGCATCATGAGTGCACCTATCATTATCATTGGTAGCGGCTTTGGCTCATATCAACTTATCAAGACCATTAGACGCACAGATAAGCACTTACCTATAACCGTTTTTACCCTTGATGAAGGCCACGATTATAATAAACCGGACTTGAGCCATGTATTTAGTAACAAGCAAAACAGTGCTGATTTAATCCGTCTGAGTGCACAAGAGTTTGCCAGCGAGAATAATATTACTCTGCATGCTTTTACCAAGGTTGATTGTATTGATAGCGTTCAACAACAAGTGTTTGTTAACGGCGTTGCTTATCCATATGCAAAACTGGTGTTAGCGACGGGAGCAAAAACCTTTGTACCCCCTATGCTTGGCAATGCCACTGACAGTGTTATTACCTTAAACAGTTTACGTGAGTTTGATAGCGCGCAGTTGCAACTACAAAATGCACAGACGGTTCTAGTGATTGGTGCAGGCATTATCGGCACTGAAATAGCGATGGATCTTAACCATAGTGGCAAAATAGTTGTGGTGGTTGATCCAAGCCACGGCGTGATGGCGAGCATGTTGCCAGAGTTAGTCGCCAGTGCTTTACAAAAGAAAATGGTTAATATGGGCGTGGTGTTTGAGTTTGGGCGCACGATTAGTTCACTAAATAAAACTGAATTAGGTATATGTGCCACACTCAGCTCTGGCCAAACATATACCGTGGATTGTGTTATTTCAGCCGCAGGCTTAAAGGCTAATGTTGGCTTAGCACGTCAATCTGGCTGTAAAGTGAATAAAGGTTTAGTGGTTAATAATCAGCTGCAAACCTCAGTGAATAACATTTATGCCTTAGGCGATTGCGCCGAAATAAACGGCAAGGTGATGTCCTACTTACAGCCAATTTTGTTAAGCGCCAATGCATTAGCAAAAACTTTACTCGGCCAACCAACAGATTTGAAGTTACCGGCGATGTTAGTCAAAGTTAAAACGCCGCACATGCCGATTCAATTAGGCGGTAACACCGTAACTGATGTAGCCTCTTGGCAGGTGGATATTGATGCTCTGGGTTGTTCAGTAAAAGCCTACAACGAGCAAAAACAGATTATCGGTTTTGTAGTAAC
>NZ_PJAP01000264.1:0-14856 GCF_002836795.1 Shewanella sp. 11B5
GAGCGTAGTAAGCATGCTGATGTCATTATCGTTAATGGTGGTTTGGGGCCTACTAGTGATGATATGTCTGCATTAGCCATGGCGAAAGCTAAAGGCGAAGAACTTGTCGAAAATGTACAATGGCGTGAACATTTAGAAGATTGGTTTGCCCGTAATAATCGTGTAATGGCTAAGAGTAATTTGAAGCAAGCTTGGTTACCAGCTTCTGCTGTGATGGTTGATAATCCTGTCGGAACAGCATGCGGCTTTAGAGTGAAGTTGAATAATGCGTGGTTATTCTTTACACCAGGTGTGCCTTTTGAATTAAAGCACATGGTCACTGAGCAATTTATTCCATTTATTACTGAAGAGTTTGGTGTTCAAGAAAAGTCAGCTTTAGATAAATTACTTACTATTGGTCATGGAGAGTCATCTTTAGCGGATACTCTATCAGAGATCACTTTACCCGCTGGAATTGAGTTAGGTTATCGTTCCTCAATGCCACACATTGAAATTAAGATATTTGCTCGTGGTGATAAAGCTATTCGTCAGTTACCTGATGTAACAAAGCAGGTTAAAGCTTTATTAGGTTGTGCGGTTGTTGCTGAAAATCGCCCAACATTAGCAGCAGAGATCCATCATCGATTATACCAGTCTGGTTTTAGCCTTAGTGTGGCAGAGTCTTGTACTGGTGGCATGATCACCAGTCAATTGATCGATTTTGCAGGTAGCTCTTCGTACTTGCATCATGGTTTAGTGACTTACAGTAATGAGTCTAAAGTGAAAGTGCTGGGCGTTAATCCACAGATCTTAGATGATCATGGTGCAGTATCTATTCCTACTGTTGAAGCAATGGCGCAAGGTGTTCGAGGCATTTTAGACAGTGATTTTGCATTAGCCACTAGCGGTATTGCAGGCCCTGATGGAGGATCTGATGACAAACCTGTTGGAACAGTTGCAATAGCATTAGCAACTAAACACGGTGTATACAGCCAAATGGTGAAGTTACCTAAACGATCACGCCAGCTTGTAAGAAGTATGAGTACGGCAATTGCTTACGATATGCTTCGTCGTGCATTACTTGAAGAAGCCGTTATTGTTGATTATCCGTCAATACCTCGGTTCGCCAAGTAAGTTTATTCTAGCTTGCTTATCACTGTTATAAGCAAGCTAGATTTAATGACTAGGCTGTAAGGTCTTCAGGCAATTGATTGTTTTTCGCTTTTTGATAAAAGTAAGCAACCGTTAGTAAAATCACTCCAATCAAAATAAAGGCGACGATCTTTTGAATTAATTCAAATGACGCCATATCTACAAAAATCACTTTGATACACGCTAAAGCAAATAGTAATGCCGCTAACCTGACGAGGCTTGCTTGTTGAGGTCTCAAACTGATAAACATCACCGCACTTGCATGTACTACTAATAACACTGCACTCATTGGCGCAGCCATGCTGTTGTCTAATTGGTAACTCCAGAGTAAATAGCTTATTACTAATAAAGCATGCCATGCCCATTTTAGTGCGTTGTGAGAGACTATTTTTCTGTGTGCTCTAATGCCTAACTTAGCGGTTAGTAAATATCGAGCTAATAAAATAAGCACTCCAAACTCTGCTAAATTAATCAGTAAGCTATTAATGTTTAACGTCAGCTGTGTTTCACTGTGAAGCACAATAGGTAAAATGGCACAGATAAAGATTGCCGTGTAAGCCAAGCTATAACTAGGTGCTAAGGCCTGCCTTAAATGTCGAGCTATACGAGTGCTTCTTTCGGTAATCACGCTGAAATATCCGCAAATAATTAAAGCAGTAATTGCCCATGATGGGTGGATTAGGTTCGTAACTGTTTGACTCAATACAGCTATTACTAAGGCAATATAATATGGACCAATATGCCATTGAAGCGTAGTCATTTGCTGCCACTTCTCAGGTAACTGAGTATAACGCCAGCTAATGAGCCCAATAAATGATAAACCAATCACCAATGCGATTAGTCCTTGCCACAGTTCTGCGAGACACATTGCTGCTGTAACCATGGTTGCTAATACCGTGAGTATTTGCGACTCATAGCGAAGACTCTTGTGATTAACAAGGTATGCTAATCCTAAGCTCATGAGGCTGCTTACCCATAATGCGATAGCAATATAGTCTGGATAACTACGAACGATTTTAGGTAATAGCAGCAATGGTAAGGCTAAATAACATGCCAACTGAACATAGTAAGCAAAACGGATTAACTTAGCGTCGGCGTAATATTTTTTGTACCAATAATACGCGAGTAACAGTCCGGTAAAGAGCTCGACACGGGCTAACTTAGCGTTCATAGCTTGGTCTGCAAAACTCAAGCTATTGGCGTCTACCATGCCAATAATCACTAATCCTAGTAGAGGCAGTTGCACTATCCAGGCTAATACTTCGCTAAAGCGTAGGGTGTGTTTAGCACTCATGTACAGTAGTAATAAGCTGATTAATGGCAATGTATTAAGCCAATATTGCTCAGTAATAAAGAAGCTAATGAGTAATAAGGTAACCGTATAAAGCACTCCAAGTAACTCGCGGATAAACCGTACAGCTAGGTGCTCAAATGTCATTAAATCAGCTTGATGGCGGCTAAGAAGCTTTTGTGCTGCAAAAGTCATTGCACAGGTAAGTGCCATCGATAAGCTCAATAATTCTTGATACCCTAATAAGCCATTATTGTCATAGTGTGGCAGGGTTAGTACATCAAATACGTTAGCAAAACTGCTGATTATGCCCAGTATCAGCAAGACATAAGCTTCTGCTCTAATAGGGTTAAATTGTTGTTTACAGCCAATCCACAGTAACAATAATCCCTCTAATAACAACACTAATCCCATCAGTTCGACGCTGAGTAAAAGCAGTGCGGCAAAACCAGAAAAGCTTCCGGCAAAAGCCAAGGCAAGTGCACTAATATCTTTATCGCGTTTAATTACCCAATATAACAACCCACACAGCAATGCATTAAGTGCAAATAGCTCACCAGCAAAAATACTCCATTCCGTTAGGGTGTAGAGAGTAAAAACCATGAGTGCGATTGGAACCGCTAGCAGTCTTGGTGTTAACGCAGACTTGATGACAAATAATAAGCTGGCAATACCGTAGAGGTAGAAGAGCCCATTGATCATCAATAATGCTAAGCCGGTTTGCCAATCAATGACAGACAGCGGCAATTGAATAAATAAGCTGAGTATTTGTATGCAAGCGATATGGAGTAATGCAGTTATTTCGATGAGTATCGGCCAAACTAATTTGTGGCTTTGTACCATCGAGCAGATACCGATAAGCATTAAATACGGCAGGTACAATAATGGTGTTTGACCACCATCAAGTAACATCAATGGCGCAAGTGAACCACCAAGTAAGGCGACAATGGCCACCACTTTGGTGTCGAGTTTAAATGATAAACCATAACCAAAAACGGTGTTGAGTAACAGTAAACCAAAGCAGGCTGTATCGGGAATAAGCTGAAAATACGGCCCTAAGAAATACAAACACAAGTAGTTAAGAATAAGCCCAAGACCAACAAGCCCTGAACCAAAATCTTGCATGCCCGGTCGTTTTTGTCGAATGAATACACCACCGACAATAATGCTATTTGCTACGCCTAAACCTAATAACGCTTTACCCAGCTCTGAAAACCAGTTGTTAATAGAAAACTGCAATAAGTAACCAAACCCAAGTGTCAGGGTAATGATGCCGGCAACGGTCATCAAAAATACAGCACCTAAACCCTTAGTTTGGTAATGTTGATAAAAGCTTTTTGCTTGTTCGGTTAACCCAGACAATGGTGCCAGCGCAGATGTGCTGAATTCGCCAATAGCTTCAGCTAATTGAGAGACCATGGCACTTAGCGCACTTTGTCTGGCTGGTGACTTTGTGACTATCGAGGTTTGTTGCGCTGTTATGGATGGCGCTGACGCTGAATGATTTGTGTCTAACGGTTGGCGTTCCCAAGCGGAAGAAGAGTATTGAGGTTTATCGGCAACGATATTGCCGCTCGAATCGTTTGCTCGACTCTCATACACAGGAACATGTAAGTTTTCGTCAGCCAAGCTAATGTGTTGTTCATTGTTGTTTTGCGCTTGTACTTGCAGGGCCAAAGCATCAAGTTGCTGGCTGAATTTAGCTAACTGCTGATTTACATCGGCCTGTTGTGCACCTTGCTGTGAGACTAACTCAGCCAGCTGTGCTTTTAATGTGGCTACGTCATCCATTAACGGCATCATTTATCCCATGATTATTATGCACTCCAATATTGCCAAGTTATTGTACGTGGTTCTGATTGATTAGGAAATGCTCAGTTTTCTGATACTTGAGATATTTAAGTGTTGATAGATGTATGGATTTCGATATGTTTGAAACAACAAAAAAGCACCTCGGAAGGTGCTTTCTGTTACTACGAAAATAACCTTAAAACTTAACCACTAGTTTGCCCTGTTGTACGGCAATTTCTTTGGTCATTTTAGCCATTAATGCTTGATTACTGTCGCGAGTGTCTAAAGTGTACACTGGCTGGTTTTCAAGATAATTACGTAAAAATCCCATTAGTTGTGGTGTTGCCTGGCTGATGTAGCGTTCAATATCAGCGGGTTCAGACTCAACTTTCACTAAGGTTAACTGTCGAAGATAGACACTCTTGGTATTACTGTTATACCAAGGCACTGCCTCAAAAGTCGTTTTCAGTTTTGCATGGATCGGTAAAAGTGGGTTGTTAACTGTAATCATTGTTGCTGCTGTCACTGCCATGGTATTTGGCTTAGCGCCCAACACGACCTGCATATCATTTAGCTTAAGTGATACACCAATTAACTTGTTGCCCTGTTTTACCTCAAAATGCATGTCTTTATTAAGGTACTGTTCAATTTCAGACTCGGTGATGCTGTACTGACTGGCACAGCCAGTCAGTAACAATAACAATCCCAGTCCAAGGGTTTTAACCAAGGTTATCATCCAGTGTTTCTCATTCCTGCTGCAACGCCGGCAATGGTCAGCATAAGTGCTAGCTGAACATCAGCAGACGGTTCAACTTCTCTACGTGTACGGGCTAATAGCTCGGTTTGTAAGAAGTTAAGTGGATCTATGTAAGGATTGCGCAGTTTAACAGACTCACGGCTCCAAGGCGTATGTGACATTAACTCTGTCGCTTGGGTTAATGATAATACTGCTTCAATACCCAATTGCAGACGTTGACGTAACTTCTCACCTAAATGATGTAACTCTGGCTTCACTAAACATAGCTCGTAGTACTTGGCTAAGTTAGGTTCTGCTTTGGTGTAGACCATTTCGAGCATTGAAATACGGGTTTCAAAGAAAGGCCATTGCTCTTCCATTTCACGCAATAATTCCAACTCGCCGCGATCTGCCGCATCTTGTAGTGCTTCACCGGCACCAAGCCAAGCAGGTAACATTAAGCGGTTTTGTGACCAAGCAAAAATCCACGGAATAGCACGTAAGCTTTCAATACCACCATCAACTTTACGTTTAGCTGGGCGACTGCCTAATGGCAATTTACCGAGCTCGACTTCAGGAGTAGCGGATCTAAAATACTCAACAAAGTCAGGTTCTTCACGTACGATTCCGCGATAATGCAGTACTGACTCTTCAGCAATACGCTGCATGCAATCACGCCATGATTTTTTAGGCTCCGGTGGTGGTAACAATGTCGCTTCTAATACCGCTGAGGTATATAGCGCTAAACTTTGTACCGCTAATTTTGGTAAGCCAAACTTAAAGCGGATCATTTCGCCTTGTTCTGTCACACGGATGCGACCATCTACCGAACCTGGTGGTTGCGATAAAATAGCTTTATGAGCAGGTCCGCCTCCACGACCGATAGAACCGCCACGACCATGGAACAACATTAATTTAACGTCAGCTTTTTTACACACAGCAACTAACTGTTCTTGTGCACGATACTGCGCCCAGGCAGCTGCCATTACACCGGCATCTTTAGCTGAGTCAGAATAACCAATCATCACTTCTTGCATGCCTTTGGTGTAACCACGATACCAATCAATATTCAGTAGCGAAGTCATACAGTCAGCGGCACCCTCTAAGTCAGCGAGGGTTTCGAATAATGGCACTACGCGCATTGGATTAGTGCAACCGGCTTCTTTTAGCAGTAATAACACGGTTAATACGTCAGATGGCTTGCTGGCCATTGATATCACATAAGAGCCCAATGCATTAACAGGCTGCTGGGCGACTAAGTTGCAGGTTCTGACAACTTCAGCGACATCATCCGTCGGTTTCCAATTTGTTGGGATCAGTGGACGTTTGCTGGTTAACTCGCGCAGTAAAAACGCTTGTTTTTCATTTTCGTCCCAATGGTTGTAATCACCCATGCCCAAATAACGAGTCAGTTCAGCAATCACGTCACTATGGCGGGTAGCATCTTGACGAATATCTAGGCGTAACATGTGAATACCAAAACACGCTAAACGACGTAATATGTCGAGTAACAGGCCATTAGCAATCAGCTTCATACCGCAATCGGTCAAACTCTTATAAAGTAGTTCAAGCGGTTCAAGCAAATCTGATTTATGCCAAATTAGCTCGCTGGTATCAACATCAGGTTTTTTACCTTCAAGACGTGCGTTAAGGTAATCGATGGTGTCACGTAATTGGCAGCGTAATTTGCGTAACACATCGCGGTACGGTTCTTTACTGTTATCTGTTAACGCTGACAATTCAGGATTCGCTTGTTCCATCGACAATTCGCCAAGCAAGCTCACAATATCTTTTAAGTACAATCTTGCTGCTGCATGACGATTGCGATCGAGTACTTCTTGGGTGACGAGAGACGTTACAAACGGATTTCCGTCGCGGTCTCCACCCATCCAGCTTGAAAATCTCACCGGAGATACATCAATAGGTAATTGCTGACCGGTCTTTTGCTCAACTTGATCATTCAGTTGACGCAGAAAGTCAGGAATAGCTTGCCACAATGATGTTTCGATAGTGCTTAAACCCCAACGCGCTTCATCTACAGGAGTTGGGCGTTCGTTACGAATTTCGTTGGTGTGCCAAATTTGGGCAATAAGCTGACGCAGACGCAGAGTGCTTTGTTGGCGTTCGCGATCAGTCAGTTGGCTGTTTTCTTGTTCCGTTAAGCAATCAACCACTGCCGCATATTTTTGAATTAGCGTGCGGCGTGAAATCTCGGTTGGATGCGCGGTTAATACTAAATCGATGTCTAAGTTTTTTAAGCTCTTAATCACATCTTTTTTGTCTAAATCAGTATCAAGCATGCGTCCAAGTAGTTGCTCTACTGGATCGGGCACACACACGAGTTCGTCGCAATTACGGCTAATGGTGTGAAATTGTTCTGCGATATTGGCTAAGTTTAAAAATTGGTTGAAGGCTTTGGCGAAAGGTACCAGTTCTTCGTCTGGTAAAGCGGTTAATAATGCCAACATTTGCTCGCGAGAGGCTTCGTCACCCTGGCGAGATTTTTTTGCTAAAATTCGAATTTGTTCTACTTTTTCTAAAAATGCATCACCTAAATGGTTTTGCATTGTTTCGCCTAATATCTGGCCTAAATGCCCCACATTTGATCGAAGTGACGCATACATATCTGCCGTTTGCTCTGTCATACTTACTCCCGAAAAAAAGAACGATTCTGCCAATAACTCTTACATCACAATACCCAGCGTATCAAAATCGGTCAATACGCAGGCACTGTATTTTGTAATTTTATTTCGTAAAAAAGTTACATTTTGCGTAAAAATGTCACTGATTATTAATGTTTACTTAATGCAGGCATGAAAAATCATTTTTTTGATCAATTCTACCGTTGGCGTTAAGTATTCTAGGCCAATAAATTCATCTGGCTGGTGGGCTTGGTTAATGCTACCTGGGCCTAGTACTAAGGTTTGGCAACCTAGTTTGTTGATATAAGGTGCTTCAGTCGAATAGTTGACCACTTCTGCTTCGTTGCCAGACAATTCCGCAACGAGTTTGGTCCATGGATTATCTGCTTTTCCTGCAAACGATTCTGCGCCTGGGTACAAAGTACTGACACTTATACTGCCAGGATACTCTTTACTGATGTCAGATAAGTAGTTCAATACCATTAATTCCAGATCCGCTAACTCCATTCCGGGTAAAGGACGAATATCTAAATGCAAATCGCAGCAACCACAAATACGGTTTGCGGCATCACCGCCATGAATATGGCCAAAGTTCATGGTTGGGTAGGGTACAGTAAACGCATCTTCGCGATAGTTCTCGCTTAAGTGCTGCTTTAGCTTCATTAATTGGCTAATGACTTTATGCATCACTTCAATAGCATTTAAGCCGCGAGCAGGATCAGACGAATGGCCACTACGGCCAATTACGCGGATCCCTTGGGCTAAATGTCCCTTATGCATATAGACAGGCTTTAAGCTGGTGGGTTCACCAATAACCGCGTAATCAGGCGCAACAACTTTTGAATCGGCAAATGCTTTAGCGCCGCTCATGGTGGTTTCTTCATCTGCACTAGCAAAAATAGTCAGCGGACGTTTGAACTGATCCAACGGCATGTCTTTTAATGCTTCGAGTACCAACGCAAAAAATCCCTTCATGTCGCAAGTGCCTAAGCCGTACCAACGATTGTCTTTTTCAACCATCTCAAATGGACTTTGGCTCCAACGGCCTTCATCAAAGGGCACTGTATCTGTATGGCCCGCAAGTAAAAGCCCACCACTGCCGCTGCCTATTCTGGCAATCAGGTTCTGTTTATTACGCGAGTCTTCGACCGTGGGGGTTTCGCATTCAAAACCCAGTTCACTGAACCAATTCTGCAACAAGTTGATAACTGCATGATTACTCATATCGTGTTCTGCTTCGAGTGCACTGACTGATGGTGCTGCAATCAGCTGTGTAAAACAACTTTTTAGATCTGGTAGTGTGCTCATGGGTTATCCTAAAAAATAAAATGTAAAATACTTATTCACATATATTGCATAATTAATATTGTGTGATAGTCTAGCAAACAGCATTAACCGACACCATAAATAGAACGATAGAAATGAAAATAAACATGTGCTTTCTAACTGCTAAAACCACTATATCAATAATCAACGCGAACTTCCTGCGACGATAGTTCAAAATTAGGCGGCCCCCGTCTAAATAGGCTATGCTGACACTTTCTCTCATTATTTAAAAAGAAAACAAACTTATGAAAAGCATCGCAATTATTGGCGCCAGTGGTTATACCGGTGCACAAATTACCTCGTTAATTAACGCAGACTGCAACTTCAGCGTTCAAGGGTTGTATGTGTCGGAAAACAGTTTAGATAAAGGCCGTAAATTAGCCGACCTTTATCCTACATACAGCCACATGGCTTATACGCTTTCGCCGTTATCTGATGACGCTAAAAAGACAATTGTTGCCGAAGCCGATGCCGTGGTTTTAGCGACTGAGCATTCAGTAAGCCTAGAGCTTGCTGCATGGTTTTACCAGCAAGGTTTAGCGGTATTCGATTTAAGCGGTGCATACCGTTTTGCTGATGTGGCGCAGTATCCAAAATGGTATGGTTTTGAACATACTCATCCAGATGTATTGGCTCAGGCAGTTTACGGCTTAGCAGAGTGGAACAGCGAACAAATTAAACAAACAAGAATGATTGCCGTACCAGGTTGTTATCCTACGGCATCACTTACAGCACTAAAACCACTTAAACCATTTTTGACTGAAATGTACCCAGTGATTAATGCCGTAAGTGGTGTGACGGGTGCAGGCCGTAAAGCACAGTTACATACCAGTTTCTGCGAAGTCAGCCTTACGCCATACGGTGTATTGGGCCACAGACATCAGCCAGAAATTGCCACACATTTGGGCCAAGAAGTTATTTTTACGCCGCATTTAGGCAACTTTAAGCGTGGCATTTTGGCAACCATTACAGTGCAACTAAAACCGGGCACCACAGAAGCTGATGTTGCTAAAGCTTATAGCGTATATGACAACGCGCCAATCGTGACAGTAAAGCACAATCAATTCCCTAAAGTAGATGATGTAGTTAATACACCAAATTGTCATTTAGGTTGGAAGTATGATGCCAACAGCGGTTATTTAGTGGTCGCCAGTGCGATAGACAATTTAATGAAAGGTGCTGCTAGCCAAGGGCTACAGTGCATGAAAATCCATTTCGGTGTGTAATTAACTCGCATTAGTGAAGGAATAAAAATAATGGCTACAAAATCAGTATTAGTCTTAAAAGTCGGTGGTGCGTTACTTCAATGCGAAATGGGCATGGCGCGTTTAATGGCAGCAGCAGCCGAAATGCTTGCAGCGGGTCAACAAGTCATATTAGTCCATGGTGGTGGTTGTTTGGTTGATGAGCAATTAACCGCTAACGGCAAAGAAACAGTTAAATTAGACGGGTTACGTGTTACGCCAGAAGATCAAATTCCTATTATTGTTGGCGCGCTAGCAGGTACCTCAAACAAAATTTTACAAGCAGCAGCTGCAAAAGCAGGCATTGTTAGTGTAGGCATGAGCTTAGGCGACGGCAATGTTGTTACTGCAAAAATCAAAGATGAACGTTTAGGACTCGTGGGCGAAGTTGAGCCAAAAGACGCCACCTACTTAAACTTTATTTTAAGCCAGGGCTGGATGCCAATTTGTAGCTCGATTGCCATTTCTAGCCAAGGCGAAATGTTAAACGTCAACGCAGATCAAGCCGCAACAGCCTTAGCCAAATTAGTTAACGGTACGTTAGTGTTATTGTCAGACGTATCGGGTGTATTAGATGGTAAAGGTCAATTAATTCATAGTTTAAACAAAAGCGAAATCGAACATCTTGTTGCCCAAGGGGTGATTGAAAAAGGCATGAAAGTCAAAGTAGAAGCCGCATTGGAAGTTGCTCAATGGATGGGTAAACCCGTGCAAGTTGCTTCATGGCGCGATGCCGAACAGTTAAAAACCTTAGTCAAAGGTGGGTCCGTCGGGACTCAAATACAACCTTAATGGAGTAGTAGTATATGCAGCACCTATTGTCGATAAAAGAGTTAACTCAATCTCAGCTTTTAGCCATCATTGATCTGGCTAAAAAAATTAAGAATAACCCCGCTGAGTACCGTCGTGCTTTAGATGGTAAAAGCGTTGTGATGTTGTTTGAAAAGCCTTCACTGCGCACCCGAGTCAGCTTTGACATTGGCATTAATAAATTAGGTGGTCACTGCTTATACTTAGACCAACAAAATGGCGCGTTAGGTCAGCGTGAAACGGTAGCTGATTTTGCGACAAACATTTCATGCTGGGCCGATGCTATTGTGGCAAGAACATACTCGCACACCACCATCGAGCAATTAGCTCAACATGGCAGCGTACCGGTCATTAATGCTTTATCTGACTTGTATCACCCATGCCAAGCTTTAGCTGACTTTTTAACATTAGCTGAGCAGTTTGATGATGTAAGCCAAGCAAAACTGGCTTATGTTGGTGATGGTAATAACGTCACTCATTCATTGATTTATGGTGCAGCGATTTTAGGCATGACCATGACAGTGATTTGTCCTGAAGGGGCATTCCCTGATGCGCTAATCGTGACTGAAGCACAAGCGTTAGCAAAGCAAAATGGCGGCAAGTTAACCCTAAGCGCTGACATTAATGCCATTGAAGGCCATGATGCTATTTACACCGACACTTGGATTTCTATGGGTGATGAAACACCGCTTGCTGATATTAAAGCCCGTTTTGCACCGTACCAAGTTAATAGCGAACTAATGGCTCAAGCTGGCGCAAAATTCTTTATGCATTGCTTACCAGCACATCGTGGTGTGGAAGTGACAGATGAAGTGATGGATGGCGAAGGTTCATTGATTTTACATCAAGCAGAAAACCGCATGCATGCACAAAATGCAGTATTAGTGACCTTATTAAGTTAGTCACCTTATTTAAGTTATTCAAAAATTAAGACAATAATGCCGTTGGCGTTATTAACATTGACCATATACGTAATCGATTCTAGGAAATAAACATGTCTAATGCAGTGAAAAAAACCGGCGTTAAAAAAGTGGTATTGGCATATTCAGGTGGTTTAGACACCTCGGCTATTATCCCGTGGCTAAAAGAAACTTATGACGACTGCGAAATCATCGCATTTTGTGCTGACGTAGGCCAAGGCGAAGAAGAGCTCGTTGGCTTAACAGAAAAAGCCTTAGCATCAGGTGCTTCTGAGTGCCATATCGTCGATCTAAAAGAAGAGTTTGTTGCTGACTACATCTACCCAACTATCGCAACGGGTGCTATTTACGAAGGTACATACTTGCTAGGTACGTCAATGGCGCGTCCTATTATTGCTAAAGCTCAAGTAGAAGTAGCCCGTAAAGTCGGCGCTGACGCGGTATGTCATGGTTGTACTGGTAAAGGTAACGACCAAGTTCGTTTTGAAGGTTGTTTTGCTGCATTAGCACCAGACCTAAAAGTAATTGCACCTTGGCGTGAGTGGGAAATGCGTAGCCGTGAAGATTTATTGGATTACCTTGCCGAGCGTGATATCAAAACTAGCGCATCAGCAACCAAAATTTACAGCCGTGATGCAAACGCATGGCACATTTCGCACGAAGGTGGCGAGTTAGAAGATCCATGGAACGAGCCATCAAAAGGTGTGTGGACATTAACAGTAGCACCAGAAGATGCACCAAATGAGCCAGAATATGTCTCGTTAGCGATTAAAAATGGCCGTGTGACTCATGTTAATGACGAAGCATTATCACCTTATGCCGCACTTATGAAGCTCAATGACATTGCGGGTAAACACGGTGTAGGTCGTATCGACATTACTGAAAACCGTTTAGTGGGCATGAAGTCTCGTGGTTGTTATGAAACACCAGGCGGTACTGTAATGTTTGCTGGTCTTCGTGCCATTGAAGAATTAGTGTTAGACAAAACTAGCCGTACTTGGCGCGAGCAAATTGCTGGCCAAATGTCGCACCTAGTGTATGACGGTCGTTGGTTTACCCCTTTATGTAAATCACTTATCGCAGCATCTGAATCATTAGCTGAGTCAGTTAACGGTGATGTCGTGATTAAGCTGTATAAAGGCCAAGCGACAGCCGTTAAAAAGCGTTCGCCAAACAGCTTGTATTCAGAATCTTTCGCAACGTTTGGTGAAGATGACGTATACGATCAAAAACATGCTGAAGGCTTTATCCGTTTGTACTCTTTAGCGAGCCGCATTCGTGCGCTAAACACTAAATAGAGTCAACGCCAACGATATAAAGGCGCTGCAAAGCGCCTTTCTTATAATGACTTTTTGGCAAACAGAGAGTCATTACAAGAAAGAAAATACTTAACACCTATATTATTGAACAGCCAGTTCTTAAAACAGTTTTCAAAACAGAGGATACCGACATGGCGTTATGGGGCGGAAGATTTCAGGGCGAAACCAGTGCACTTTTCAAGTTATTTAATGACTCATTGCCAGTGGATTATCGCTTATTTGAACAAGATGTAGTCGGCTCTATCGCATGGGCTGACGCCATTGCTAGCGTTGGTATTATTACTGCCAAAGAATGTACCGATTTAAAAGCCGCTTTAAACGAATTGCTGGTGGAGGTGGGTAATGATCCACAAGCCATTATCAGTAACGGCGCCGAAGACATTCACAGCTTTGTTGAACAAAAACTGATTGCTAAAGTGGGCGATTTAGGTAAAAAACTCCATACCGGTCGTTCACGTAACGACCAAGTCGCCACCGATTTAAAGCTGTGGTGTAAAAAAGAAGGCGCTGCATTACTTGCGCGTTTAGGTACATTACATGCAGAGTTGATTGCATTAGCCGAGCGTGAAGTTTACGCAGTGATGCCGGGTTACACCCATTTACAACGTGCTCAGCCGGTTACATTTGGTCACTGGGCGTTAGCCTATGTAGAAATGTACGAGCGTGACATTAGCCGCCTGCAAGATGCTCTAAACCGTGCCGATTCATGTCCATTAGGTTCTGGCGCACTCGCTGGTACTGCTTATCCGATTGATCGCCACGCGTTAGCGGCGGCATTAAACTTTGCTCGGCCAACCTTAAACAGCTTAGACAGTGTGTCTGATCGCGATCACGTGGTTGAATTATGCAGCGCAGCGTCAATCAGCATGATGCATTTAAGCCGCATGGCTGAAGATTTAATCTTCTTCAACTCTGGCGAAGCTAACTTTATCTCACTAGCCGATGAAGTCACCTCAGGTTCATCACTGATGCCGCAAAAGAAAAATCCTGATGCGTTAGAGCTTATTCGTGGTAAAACCGGCCGTGTTTATGGCAGCTTAATGGGTATTTTAACCACCATGAAAGCCTTGCCATTGGCGTACAACAAAGACATGCAAGAAGACAAAGAAGGCTTGTTTGACGTAGTCGACAGCTGGGCTATTTGCTTAGACATGGCAGCATTAGTATTGTCGGGCTTAAAAGTGAATCGTCCACAAGCCTTGGTTGCAGCTCAGCAAGGTTATGCTAACGCAACTGAACTTGCTGATTATCTTGTGGCTAAAGGCATGCCGTTCCGTGAAGCACATCATGTAGTGGGCGAGGTGGTGGTATTTGCCATTGGTGAGCAAAAGCCGATTGAAGACTTAAGCGTGGCTGAGCTACAAAAATTTGCCAATGTGATTAGCGATGATGTGTATCCAAACCTTACTATTGAAGCGTGTTTAGAGAAACGTGATGTATTAGGTGGTACCGCTATCAATCAAGTGCAAGCAGCCATTGCGGCTAAAAAAGCATAGCCTTAAGAGCAAACGATAAGTACCTATTTCGATAGCATCGAGGTAGATATTAGTCACCAAGCCCTGTTGATATTTATCGACGGGGCTTGTTTGTTTTCGTCACCATAAACCATAGCTAGAACACACTATAGAGCAGTCATTTATTTAGCC
>NZ_PJAP01000247.1:0-9115 GCF_002836795.1 Shewanella sp. 11B5
ACAACAGCTACAAGCAACACCATTGTTGTCGCTGGGATTAAGACTTGGAGAAGGCACTGGCGCTGCGTTAGCGTTACCGTTAATTCAAGCTGCGGTGAATTTTTACAATCAAATGGCCAGTTTCGATGATGCTGGCGTTAATAATGTGGTTTAAGGGAACAACATGTCTGGCGAGATAAAATGGTTGCGGCAGTTAAATTTATTTTTTGTGGCGATGAGTTTTTTTACTCGGATCCCGGTTCCATCGTGGGTGGTGATTGATAGCGATAAGCTCAACAAAGCTAGCCGTTATTTTGGTTTAGTGGGCTTACTCATTGGCTTAATTTGTGCGTTGGTATTTTGGCTTGCACAGCTGATTTTACCGGCAAGCATTGCCATTTTATTAGCCATGGTGGCGGGTGTATTAGTGACCGGCGCCTTCCATGAAGACGGCTTAGCCGATACCGCAGACGGCTTTGGTGGTGGTTGGACGGTAGAAGACAAGCTGCGCATCATGAAAGATTCGCGTTTGGGCAGTTATGGTGCCTTGTCGCTGGGATTAGTGTTATTGCTAAAATGGCAATTGCTAGTTGAGCTGGCTTTATATAGCCCAATGGCGGCGGTCAGTGCGCTTGTAGCAGGCCATACACTCAGCCGCGTTGTGGCATCAAGCTTGATTTTTAGTGAGCAATACGTCCGTGATGACGACACCAGCAAGTCAAAGCCGATTGCCCAAGATCAGCAATTAAATGATTTATTTATTTTAATCGCCAGCGGTATTTTTGTGTTGTTATGGCTTAACGGTGTGGCGGCATTTGTGCTGTTTATTACCTTGTGGCTAGTTCGCATTTTGTTAGGCGGCTTTTTCCGTAAACAAATTGGTGGCTACACCGGTGACACACTAGGGGCTGCGCAGCAAATCAGCGAAGTGTGTTGTTACTTAGTTATTTTAGCGGTTGGATTAAGCTAATGATTCATTTGGTGTTGGGCGGTGCTCGTAGTGGTAAAAGTCGATATGCAGAGCAATGTGTAGCGGAATACGCTGCTATTGGTTATTCCTGTGTTTACTTAGCCACAGCAACAGCATTAGACCATGAAATGTCTGCGCGCATTAATCAACACCAACAAGACCGTATGTCCAGCGCCCATAGCTGGACATTGCACGAGCAAGCTTATGACGTTGGCCAAACATTGGTGGCGATAGATAAACCACAACAAGTCATATTGCTCGACTGCCTGACGTTATTATTAACCAATCACTTATTGTTAAATGACGGCGCCTCGTGGGCCACGCAAAAGTCATTACTCATCGACAGTTTGTCTGCTTTGCAAAGCGATGTGGTGTTAGTCAGTAATGAAGTGGGCTCGGGCATTGTTCCTATGGGTGAGTTAAATCGTCGTTTTGTTGATGAAGCGGGCTGGCTCAACCAAGAAATAGCCGCAATATCTGACCAAGTCACTCTAGTAGTTGCAGGCCTGCCGTTGGCTTTAAAAGCATAATGTCATTGGTTGACGAACAATCTCCAAAAGCCCCAACATTACGTGGCACATTAATGGTGCAAGGCACCACCTCTGATGCAGGTAAAAGCACGCTTGTAGCAGGTTTATGTCGTTTGTTTTCTCGTCAAAACATTAATGTCGCGCCTTTTAAACCACAAAATATGGCGCTAAACAGTGCTGTAACTGTCGATGGTGGTGAAATTGGCCGAGCCCAAGCATTGCAAGCTATTGCTTGTGGTTTAGCACCCCATACAGATTTTAATCCGGTGTTGTTAAAGCCAAGTTCTGATACCGGTGCCCAGGTGATTATTCACGGTAAGGCGCTGACAACATTAGAAGCCAAGGCCTTTTTCGGACCCGAGAGTCATGGTTATAAAACCTTAGCGTTAGCGGCAGTGATGCAATCTTACAGGCGCTTACAGCAACTATATTCGTTAGTGGTGATTGAAGGGGCGGGTAGTCCGGCAGAAATCAATTTACGTGAAGGCGATATCGCCAATATGGGCTTTGCCGAAGTGGCCGATTGCCCGGTGATCATTATTGCCGATATTGATAAAGGCGGCGTGTTTGCCCATTTAGTTGGTACGTTGGCGTTATTAAGCACGTCTGAGCAAGCGCGAGTAAGAGGCTTTGTGATAAATCGTTTTCGCGGCGACATCAGCTTGTTGCAGCCAGGTATTGATTGGCTTGAAGCCTATACCAACAAACCTGTATTAGGCGTATTACCTTATTTGCACGACCTACATCTAGACGCTGAAGATGAGTTAATTGATACCCCTAAAAACTCATTATCGACAACATTATCTGCCAGCCAGCGTTTGTCTGTATTGGTGTTAGTGTACCCAAGGATCAGTAATCATACCGACTTTGACCCACTGCGTTTACACCCGCATATTGATTTTCATTATGTGAGTATGCAGACCATGGCTCAATCATCCCATTGGCCCGCAGCAGATTTAGTCATACTGCCTGGCAGTAAAAATGTCCGTGCAGATTTAGCTTTTGTGCGCGAGCAAGGTTGGGATATTGCCTTAAAAAAACATTTACGTTATGGCGGCAAAGTCGTCGGCATTTGCGGCGGTTACCAAATGCTCGGTGAATTAATTGATGATCCTTTAGGCATTGAAGACAGTGCCGGTTGCAGTGACGGATTGGGCTTATTACCGATTACGACCGTATTAACTGCCAGCAAAACCTTAACTCAAGTAAGGGGTCACTTACGCTTACAAGACCAGCAGGCAGAGTTTAGTGGTTACGAGATCCATTGTGGTGAGTCTTCACTCACTCAAAGCGACGTTATCCAGCCGCTGTCGATTGAACACTATGCCCAGCAGCCAATGGCTATCACCAAGCTTGATGGCATGGTGAGTAATGACCAACAAATTTTAGCGACCTATGTGCATGGATTATTTGATCATCCCGCTGCATGCCAACTTATTTTGCAATGGGCTGGCTTAGACAGTCGCCATGCTATCGATATTAACCAAATCCGCGAGCAGCAACTAAATCGTCTTGCCGACGTATTAGAGGCGCATTTGGACATAAATACATTGAAAGGAATAATCTCATGACAACTGATAACCAACAAACTAGTGCTATTGATGCAAGCAAAGCTGAACGTCATAAAGCTCGTCAGCAGAAAGTCAAAGTGGGCGTAGATGCTAAAATTGCCGCCGCTCAAGATGAAAAAGGCATTTTGTTAGTATTAACTGGTAACGGTAAAGGCAAATCTACTTCCGGTTTTGGTTCAATTACCCGCGCTGTAGGCCATGGACATAAAGCGGCAGTGGTGCAATTTATTAAAGGCACTTGGGCTTGTGGTGAGCGTAATTTACTCGAAGGTGCTGGAGTGCCGTTTCATGTAATGGGCACCGGCTTTACCTGGGAAACTCAAGATAAAGAAAAAGATACCCAAGCCGCAATGGAAGCCTGGCTTGAAGCAGAAAAGTTGCTTAAAGACGAATCGATTAATATGGTGCTGCTTGATGAGCTGACTTACATGGTCAGTTACCACTATATCGAACTTGAGCGAGTATTAGCGGCATTAAGAAATCGCCCACCAATGCAACACGTAATTATTACAGGCCGTGCTTGTCATCGTGACATCATTGAATTAGCCGATACGGTCAGCGAAGTACAACCGATTAAGCATGCGTTTAACGAAGGTATTAAAGCGCAGTTAGGGTTTGATTATTAACAATTGATGTTGCTGAAACCATACATTGGTTTCAGCAACAAGAGCCAGTTAAATAAACAGTGGTTCCATCGTGGTTTTACGATGATTTATCAGGCTTAGTTGTTATTGGGCTCACTACCTGAGTTGCTGTTTGTTGCGATACGGGCTCAGGAAACCATTTTTTTACCAGAAGCTCGAACTGACCATTTTGTTTAATTGTATCAAATGCATGTTGCATCATTTCGAGTAACTCAATCCGAGTCTCTTTATGGGTTGCTAGACCTAGTTCGACATTATTATAAACATACGCCACTGTGAAATCAGACTGTTTAAGCCCAAGTGCTTTTACCGAACCGGATAGACCGATATTATTATTATTAATTAAATCCACGCGTTCAAAATAAAGCATTTTCAGTGCTTTTGTTTGATTTGAAACTAAATATACATTTGGGTGTTTATGTTGAATATTTAGGCTGTCGAGTGAAATGTCACCTCTAGGTAATGCTAGCGTGTAACGATTAATATCTTCTTTGCTATCAATATTGATGTCAGATCGAGACGCTTTTTTGTAAATAGCATTTTGCACCGTATAAAAATCGCTTACCCACTTAAACTGCTGTAAACGTTTTTCGGATTTACCGATTGAAAAAATAAAGGTATCAGGATTTTTTGCTGCATTTTTATATGCCCGATTCCAAGGCATGATTTGAATATTGATATCAAAATCGAGGTATTGCTGGGTAGCATGTAACACATCAATCGAAAATCCAACCAACTCTCCTTGGGGATTTAGCGACTGAAATGGAGGATAGCTTTCAGTGTAAAAAGTGACGGCGGGTCTAGCATTTGAAACCGGCGAACTGAAAAATGTAATGACCAAAATCACCACAGATAAGTAACGCAACATAAATAACAACACCTTAAATTAAGGCTTCCATGCATTTCATATCCGTAATTGGGGCAAGTTTAACATATTGTAATAATATTGTGATCATTAAGCTTTTTATTGTCAGATAATTAATTTTTGTGGTGAACTACAGGCCATAGTTGTTTTTACTAAACAATGTATTCATCAGCCCAGTCTTTTAAGCGTTCTAAAATATCCAATGCAGTGCGACCAAGTTCGGTAATGCTATAAGACACAGCAATAGGGCGATCACTAATCACATGGCGAGTCACGAGTCCTTGAGATTCTAATTCTTTAAGGCGTTGGTCGACCATTTTTTTACTTGCCCCGCCTAGCATGCGCGATAAATCATTAAATCGAACTGGACCATCTTGCAGGTGCCATAAAATGGATGCTTTCCATTTACCGCCTAATACACGCATACCGCGCTCGACCGAGCAGGGTTCAGCACAAGCGTTGATAACTTTTTTTTGACCATTAGTCATTGTTTCAATTTTAGTTTTCATAAATTTAATTTAAATTATTCTAGGTTACTAAAAGTATACTGGTTGCTTTTGTATTCCATTGTATCAAAATAGGCAGTAATTAGACTAGCGTCACTTTAGTACCATTAAGGAATGTTTCTCCATGGCAGTATTAACCTCTTACGATCCCGCGAGCTATCACTATGTCGGTGAACACATTGAAGCCACTGCAGTCGGTAGTGTTGAAACAACCGCTATTGAGCAATTACCTACCGTAATAAACAATGCGAAGGTAGCTCAAAAGGCATGGGCAAGCTTGCCTTTAATAGAGCGTCAGCAGTATGTGGTAAAAGCGTATCAACAATTGCACGCAGTGCAAGATGAGCTGGCGACACTTATTGGCCAAGAAATGGGTAAAGATTATCGTCGGGCCACTTATGAAGTTGGCGGTACATTACAAAATGCAGGCTATTTTGCCAGTGAAATCGGTGATGCATTAGCCACCGAAGATGTGGGGAATCGCACTGAATTACAATATCGTCCTTTGGGTGTGGTAGCCGTGATTTCGCCATGGAATTATCCACTTGCGATGGCCAATAACTTATTAATGCCTGCGTTAATTGCAGGTAATAGTGTGGTGTTAAAGCCGTCTGAAGAAACCCCGCTGGTAGCTGAGTTATTTATTAATACACTTAACCAGGTGTTACCACAGCACGTGCTGCAAGTGGTTCAAGGTGGCAAAGCCCTTGGCCAAGCATTAGTGGCTGCAGACATTAACATGGTGGCGTTTACTGGGTCGATGGCCGCAGGTAAACACATTATGGCCAATGCGGCGTCTGGCTTAAAACGCCTAGTGATGGAGCTTGGCGGCAACGATCCTATGATTGTGATGGCGGGTGCCAATATGGATGCCGCGGTGCGCTTTGCTGTAGCCAGTTCGTTTGAAAATGCAGGGCAAATGTGTACCTCAACTGAACGTGTTTATGTGGATGAGCGTATTGCCGATGAGTTTGAGCAAAAAGTGGTGGCGCTTGCCAGTCGGTATCGTGTTGGTGCATGGGATGGTGCAAATGTGAATATTGGCCCGATAGTCAATCCAACCCAACATCAAAAAGTGCTTGAGCAGTTAAAAGATGCCAAAGCCAAAGGAGCGAGCTTTTTATTGGGCAGCGATGATTATGCATTACCGTTTATTCAACCCACGGTAGTCAGTAACATCACCCCACAGATGCAACTCGAAACAGAAGAAACCTTCGGGCCTGTTGTTGCTATTAGTCGCTTTAGTAACATTGATGAAGCTATTAGTCGTGCCAATAACAGTCATTATGGTTTAGGTGCAGTGGTATTTGGTGGCCCTAGTGCGAACGCCGTTGCCGATCAGCTTGACGCTGGCATGGTGGGCGTAAACCAAGGTGTGGGCGGTGGTAATGCCCCTTGGGTTGGCGCAAAGCAAAGTGGTTTTGGTTTTCATGGCACGGCTGCTGGGCATAGACAATTTGCTCAAGTACGTGTGATCAGTCGTTAAGGTGAATGTAATGAATAATACAACAGAAAATGGCCAATACTTTGTCGCAGCTTTTGAGCCAGGCGCAGAGCATCCAGCGTTACCAACATGGGCAAGCTGTAACGACAATGGTGCAGAGCTAGCTTTATCCGCGCCTAGTACCGTGAGTAAAAAGCCGTTAACGGATGTACCTGGGGCATTTCAATTATTAAATGTACTGAGCGCTGATGAATGTCAGCGACTCATTTCTGTCAGCGAAACTATGGGGTTTTTACCTGACGCTGCGGTGTCTTTACCGCGCAATGTGCGTCATAACGACAGCTTAACCTGGGTGGTCGATAACACCACCGAACGGCTTATTTGGGATCGTATTGCAGGGGTAATGACCGACGATTTAGGCATTTTTGAAGGTAAAGCCGCGCTGGGATTAAATAATCGTTTCCGTTTTTATCGCTATAACGAAGGTGATTATTTTAAGCCGCATTCAGACGGTTCGTGGCCGGGCAGCCAAGTTATTGATGGCGAGCTTGTGCGTGATGCTTTTGGCGATCGATACAGCCAACTCACATTTTTGATATTACTGACCGAAGACTTTGAAGGCGGTGCGACACGCTTTTTAGTCAATGCCGACAAGCCCAATTTACCAGCAAAACACGGCGATAATATGCGCCAAGTTGATGTGCGAACGCCTGCGGGAAGTGTGTTGTGCTTTCCTCATGGCATGCACCCGTTGCACTGTATACACAGCTCAGAGCCGATTTTCTCTGGGGTTAAATACATTATCCGCACCGATGTGCTGTTTGAGTTATAGCACTGGCAATCTTATAGCATGGGTTTTCACAGCGGTTGGCTTGACGATAAGCCAGCCCGTTTGTGAGTTGTTCTACTTTTAGTGGGGTAAAGCACAAGGTTCGCTCAGTTCGAGCCGTTGTTGTATTTTTTCTCCTTGCTTAATCCTCGCTGAATTAAGCAGATGTTCCAATCAGCCATGTTTTTTCTGCTCAAAATAAACATGCTTTTATCAAACTTACTCGCATATCATTTTCAGCAATAAACTTATATAAAGCTGATCAAATAAGCTTACTCTTCGAGAGGGCTATTGTAATGGCGAATACTCGTCAAATAAAATTATCAGCGTCAATCGCATATGGCATGGCTAGGATTATCATTCAGTAGCAGTGACTAAAGCATATTGATTGTTAGTGGTGAAGCGGTGTAACAAATCGATCAATAAAACAGATAAAAAGTCGGTTAATTTTTTATTATTGAGTTTATCAATCGGCGCTTTACCCCCTGAGAACACTGGAATTCATTAACGCGATTTAATGTGCCGCAGTACTTGCTATTTGACTGACTAAACTATCTAATTGCGCCGCTTTCCCAACCACATATATAGAGATGTTTACATGAGATCAGTACTGTGTAGTTTGTTTGTTGTCAGTGTTATTAGCTTATCAGGATGCGCTGCACCGCAGAATAATTTTGCGTCAAAAGTGAAAGCGGAAGGTGAGCAACACTTAGACTTATCTCAGCAGTGGGAACAAGGACAAAAAGACCTCAAGAAAGGTAACAGTTTATTAATCGATGGGCGTGAGTTAATCGGAAAAGGTAAAAACCAAATCCGTGAAGGTGAAGCGTTAATAGCACAAGCCAAACAAGCCGCGCAGCAACAACGTCAACTATTTCAATCGATGGCTAACACGTTAAACAGCGCTCAAAATGGTGCCCGTGCAGTAGTGTTAGTTGATAGATTGGATGATGTAGCCGATCTCTGGGAAGATGCCGATGATAAGTATGCTGATGGTAAAGAACTTATTGAAGACGGTAATACCAACCTTGCTAAAGGCGAAAGTTCAATTGAACAAGGTCAAAACATGGTGACTAGCGGCCGTAGTAGAATGCAACAAGCGGAATCTACCTACCAACAACGTACTGGTAAAGGTTTAGTTGAGCAAATGCATTTAGAAGAACAAGCTAGTGAATTTAATTAGTCCGAGCTAATCTAGCTTGAGTTCATCTAATTTGGGCTATTTTAGTTAAGTTACGAAACCAAAACTAAAACCCAAACCAAAACCGATATTGCTAATTCAATATCGGTTTTATGGTTTCTAGGGTTCAGTTTTAACTAAAATGATTAGGTACTTACACAGAATCTGTTACAAGGTCCTAATGCTCTATTCAAAATCCGCTTTGATTTCAAACACCATTTCTTTTCCGTTTACCGGATGATTTAAGCTTAAATACTGCGCGTGTAAATGCAATCTGTTGGTCGCGACACCGTATAAATCATCACCGACAATTGGCATATGCAGGCCATCGTGATGAGCGCAATGCATCCGTAATTGATGGGTTCGCCCCGTTTTAGGGTACAAATATACTAAAGTGCGTAGCCCTTGACGTTGATACACTTGCCAATGCGTTTCGGCATGCTTGCCATGTTCATAACACACTAGCTGCTTAGGGCGGTCGTCCAAATCTACCCGTAATGGCAAACTAATGTCGCCCTCATCTTTGCTCGGCACACCTTCAATTAACGCGATATAACGTTTAGTCACGCTGCGCTGAATAAACTGTTGTTGTAGGGC
>NZ_PJAP01001016.1:0-2679 GCF_002836795.1 Shewanella sp. 11B5
AACAAATCAAAGATTAGTATAATAACAATAATATAGACGACTTAAGGAATAACACATGACATTGATGGTATCGGGTTTATATGCGGGCTTAACGGCGCTGTTGGTTTTAGCATTATCTTATAAAGTGGTTAAATTTCGTCGAGCAAATAAAATTGGTATCGGTGATGGTGGCCATCAAGGATTATCCATTGCAATAAGAGCTCATGGCAACTTAATTGAAAATGCGCCCATAGCACTAATTTTGTTAGCACTGGCTGAACTGAATGGTATGCCGGTTTACTTGATTCACAGTTTGGGCACGGCATGGATTGTTGCGCGTTTATTACATGCTATTGGATTAAATCAAGGTCAAGGCGGCCATCACTTCGGTCGTTTTTGGGGCGTGTTAACCACTTGGATTGTGCTATTGGTTTTAGCGGTCGCTAATATTGGCTTCTTTCTAGGGTTATAGCATTGAAAGTATACGGGAATAGCAATATTCCCGCGTGTTTTACAAGGTTATAAAGGGATAAAAATATTTCACTTTTGATGTTTTTTTAGTCACACTTAGTGTCGCTGTACTGCTATACTCCGCGTCCGTTAAATTCAGCCATAGGCTGATGTTGTCATCGGATCAGCTAGGCTGGTTTTTCCCATTTATGTAGGTCATATACATGCAAGTTGAGTCAACGTTATTTAATTATCCAAAGTTTTGGGCTGAATGCTACGGAACGGCACCTTTTTTACCCATGTCTCGTAAAGAGATGGATATTTTAGGTTGGGATAGCTGCGATATTATTGTCGTGACTGGCGACGCGTATGTTGATCACCCTAGTTTTGGCATGGCAGTAATTGGGCGAATGTTAGAAGCCCAAGGTTACCGTGTGGGGATTATTTCACAGCCTGATTGGTCAAACAAAGAAGACTTTATGCAGCTAGGTCGCCCAAATTTATTTTTTGGGGTAACCGCTGGCAACATGGATTCGATGATTAACCGTTATACCGCTGACCGCAAGTTACGTCATGACGATGCATACACCGCCGGTGATATTGGTGGTAAACGCCCAGACCGTGCAGTAACGGTTTATACCCAGCGCTGTAAAGAAGCCTTTAAAGAAGTACCGGTTGTTATTGGTGGCATTGAAGCCAGCTTACGTCGAATTGCGCATTATGATTATTGGTCAGATAAAGTACGTCGCAGTGTGATTTTTGACGCCAAAGCAGACATCTTAATTTACGGTAATGCAGAACGGCCATTAATGGAAGTTGCACGCCGTATTGCTGCGGGTGAAGCCATTAGCGATATTGACGATGTTCGTGGTACCGCAACAATGCGTAAAGAGCCTATGCCCGGTTGGCGTGGTATGGATTCGCGCAAAATAGACCAATTACATAAAATTGAACCGTTACCTAGCCCTTATGGTGCCGATGACGTTGGTTGCAGTAATTTGTCAGGTCCAACAGACGAAAAGATTTTTGATAACGAGGCTCCTAAAGCCATTAGTGTGCAACCGCCTCGTCCAAAGCCATGGGAAAAAACCTACGTGCTACTTCCTGCCTATAATAAGGTCAGCGAAGACAAGTATTTGTATGCCCATGCCTCGCGTATTTTGCATCAAGAGCAAAATCCGGGTTGTGCCCGTGCGTTGTTTCAACCACATGATGCTAACCGTGGGGTATGGGTAAATCCACCGGCTTGGCCATTAAACACTGATGAAATGGATGCAGTATTCGATTTGCCTTATCAACGCATTCCACACCCTATGTATGGCCAAGAAAAAATTCCTGCCTACGATATGATTAAAACATCAATCAATATCATGCGTGGTTGTTTTGGTGGTTGTTCATTCTGCTCGATTACCGAGCATGAAGGACGCATTATTCAAAGTCGCTCGCAAGAGTCGATCATCAAAGAAATTAAAGATATTCAAGAAAAAGTACCTGGTTTTACCGGCGTCATTTCTGACTTGGGTGGCCCAACGGCGAACATGTACCGTTTAGGTTGTACCAGTGAGAAAGCCGAGAAAACCTGTCGACGTTTATCGTGTGTGTTCCCGTCTATTTGTGGCCATTTAGGCACAGACCATAAACACACCATCGACTTATACAAAGCGGCACGTGAAGTACCGGGCATTAAAAAAGTGTTAATTGCTTCGGGCGTTCGTTACGATTTGGCTATCGAAAACCCTGAATATATTAGAGAGTTAGCTAAGCATCATGTGGGCGGTTATTTAAAAATTGCCCCTGAACATACCGAAGAAGGGCCGCTCAGTAAAATGATGAAGCCAGGTATGGGAACCTATGACAAGTTTAAAGAACTGTTTGATAAGTTTTCTAAAGAAGCGGGTAAAGAACAGTTCTTAATTCCGTACTTTATTTCGGCGCATCCTGGTACTACCGATGAAGACATGATTAATTTGGCATTATGGTTAAAAGGGCAGAAATTTAAGCTCGACCAGGTGCAAAACTTTTATCCATCTCCGATGGCAAATGCGACCACGATTTATCATACCGAACTTAACTCACTGAAAAACATTAAGCATGATAGTGAACAAGTGACAGTACCGAAAAAAGGCCGTCAGCGTAAATTGCATAAATTCTTATTGCGTTACCACGACCCAATGGGTTGGCCGATGATCCGTGAAGCGTTAGTGGCTATGGGTAAAGAGTCGTTAATTGGTAATGGTCCAAATCATTTGG
>NZ_PJAP01001017.1:0-2674 GCF_002836795.1 Shewanella sp. 11B5
GATGCGATTAAGGAAGCTGAAGCTTCTGATGCACGCCGAGCCCGTGGTGAAACGCTGAGTCCACTCGATGGTATTCCTTACACTACGAAGGATAGCTACTTAGTTAAAGGGCTCACTGCGGCTTCTGGTAGTCCAGCGTTTAAGGACTTAATTGCTCAATACGATGCATTTGCCGTTGAACGTCTGCGCGAAGCGGGGGCTATTTGCTTGGGCAAAACCAACATGCCGCCTATGGCTAATGGTGGTATGCAGCGCGGTCATTACGGCCGTGCCGAAAGCCCATACAATGCTAATTATCTTACCGCTCCCTTTGCCTCTGGTTCTTCCAATGGCGCGGGTACAGGTACGGCGGCAAGCTATTCTGCTTTCGGCCTAGCCGAAGAAACATGGTCGAGCGGTCGTGGGCCAGCATCGAACAACGGCCTGTGTGCTTATACTCCGTCACGTGGGGTGATTTCTGTGCGTGGTAACTGGCCGTTGACACCGACTATGGATGTTGTGGTGCCTTACACTCGTACTATGGCCGATATGCTCGAAGTACTTGACGTTATCGTGGCAGACGACCCTATTACTCGTGGTGATTTATGGCGTCTACAACCTTGGGTTGAAATCCCAAAAGCATCAACTGTGCGTCCAAAATCTTATCTGGATCTTGCTGCTCAAGCCGACACGCTTAAAGGCAAGCGATTTGGCGTACCGCGCATGTACATTAATAAAGATGAATTGGCTGGCACCAGCGAAAACCCAGGCATCGGCGGCCCGACTGGTCAGCGCATCAATACTCGTGCGTCAGTTATCGACTTATGGGAAGCAGCACGCTCAGCGCTGGAGTCTGCCGGAGCTGAAGTCATTGAAGTCGATTTTCCGCTGGTTTCTAACTGTGAAGGTGATCGCCCTGGTGCGCCGACCGTGTTCAATCGCGGCATCGTCACCCCTGAGTTTCTCGATGATGAGCTATGGGCACTATCAGGCTGGGCTTTAGATGAGTTCTTGCGTGCTAATAATGATCCTAAACTGAATAAACTGGCAGACGTCAACGGCCATTTGATTTTCCCGCATGATCTTGGCACCTTGCCCAATCGTGAGGGCGACCTTGCTGCTGGCATGGATGAATACGTCAACATGGCCAAAAGAGGCCTTAAGTCGTATAACCAAATCGACAGTATACCGGATGGTCTGCGCGGCTTAGAGAAGACACGCAAACTGGATCTGGAAGACTGGATGGACGAGCTAAAACTTAATGCAGTGTTATTCCCAACAGTGGCAGATGTAGGTCCGGCAGATGCACAGGTTAATCCTGCTTCTGCTGACATTGCGTGGAGTAATGGTGTTTGGGTTGCCAACGGTAACCTTGCTATTCGCCACTTAGGTGTACCGACTGTGACTGTGCCAATGGGCGTAATGGCCGACATTGGCATGCCGGTTGGTTTGACTTTCGCTGGCCGTGCTTATAATGATAACGACTTGCTTCGGTTTGCGAGTGCATTTGAGGCAACGGGCAGCAAGCGCGTTATTCCTCATCGCACGCCAGTGCTAAGCAGTAAGTAACAATTTCTAAGCACTAGGCATTAGGCACTAGGCTCTATGCATTTAAAACGGAAAACGGGATTGGCTCCAGTGCGCCAATCCCGTTTTTTATGGCAACGTAAATGCACGTTTAAAACATGTTCCATATCTACTGTGGGTTAGATGCCAATAAACGACCTCTGCCACGAAATCTCACCAGATGTCCTTAAGTTCAGCGTTGAATTTGTCCATTTTTCAAGTAAAGAACACTAACTTGTTTTGTACCAAAGTGAGTTAGATCTCGTGCTTTCCTTCTTTTCATTATAAAAGAAAATTGATATCGCTTTACTACAAATACTATTGTGTTTTGTGTAAATGGTGTAATCGAACAAGCGGGTTTTATATAACGTTATAATGAGTTTAGGCCTATTGCTAATCAAATAATCCAGCGGGTCGGTCTAAAGTAGGGCTGTGAAATTTTGTGGCCTAACTTAATATATTGTTATTGTGTACAATAAATTTCACAGGTAGTTTTGTTAACACTTTATATTGCAAAACTCGGTTTGTTTTGAGTGTCACTAATAATTTATCATTTACACCAAAGGCGTAGTAAGTATAAGGTTATTGTAATCAATAATTTAAACAGCTAAATTTATAGGGTTCTCTGTTCAATAAGCGTTAGTTGTTCGTTACCGTCAGTAAGTGTTAGTAAGGATTTGACTATTAAAATTGATAATAAGATGCGATTTGTTGCTCGATTATTTTGTGTTGTCTTTACCATAACGGTTATCGATATGTTGATAGAAGGCGGATATAAGTACCAAAATACAGGGAGTGTGTATTATGTATCTGCAAGCTCTAATCCAGGTAAGTTTTACTTTGCAGTTGTGTGGCAATCTTTAATTGTATGTGTTTCATTTTATTTCGGCTTTGTTGTGAAGTTGAAAGAAGCCACAAAGGAAGAGAATAACTAACGAACATTAATTTCCGCTTGGGTAAGCGTAGAAATTAATGTGACCACGATTGTTGGATTATCATAAACATGGTTAGAGTTTTTAGTTTAATTGATTCGAGTTAATTAAGCTGATAAGTTACTAACGTTATTAACAATTATCGTAATTTGAATGTTGAGTGTTACTGGGCTTGTCAGGACGTTTAGCTGCATTCT
>NZ_PJAP01001018.1:0-2668 GCF_002836795.1 Shewanella sp. 11B5
GCTGTGGTGCGACCGGATTCGAGGGCTGCACGCAGCTCGGCAATAGAAACCTCAGTGACTTCGAACATGTTACGACCTCTTCTTAAAAGCCAAAAGTGTTGAAACAACAGTGATATTAATGGTCATTGTGTTCTCCTTCGCGGTTACTTATCTTCCAGAAGGGATCTGTTGAGTAATACAATGGATATTACCACCACCTAATAAAATCTCACGGGCTGGCACACCGACAATCTCATACTCTGGGAATATTTCCTGCAATTTTTGAGCTGCTATATCGTCGGTTACTGGATCGAGTAACGGGAAAACAATACGATTATTGGTAATTAAAAAGTTCGCATAAGAACCCGCTAAACGCTCACCCGCCGTACGTGGAACACCAGTACCTTCTGCTACCCCTTGCGCTTCTTCTTCTGTGCAATATAAAGGACCAGGCTGTGGTATTAGATGAACTGTTAACTTACGCCCTTGTGCATCAACAGTATTTTGCAAAATATCCAAAGCGGCTTTTGAACGAGGATATTGCGGATCGCTTTGATCATCAGTCCAATGTAAAACCACTTCGCCTGGACGAGCAAAACAGCATATATTATCAATGTGTCCGTCGGTTTCATCCATGAATACGCCGTCTGGCAACCAGATAAACTGCTTAACATTTAAATATTCAGCCAGTAATGCTTCTATCTGTTCACGAGTCAAATCGGGGTTGCGGTTGCTGTTAAGTAAACATTCAGCCGTGGTCATGCAAGTGCCTTCGCCGTCGACATGAATTGAACCACCTTCAAGAATAAGCGGAGCCTGATAACGATCAAAACCATGCTGAGTTAGCATCTGTTGCGCTACTTGCTCGTCCTTATCCCATGGTGAATACAAACCACCGTTATCGCCGCCCCAGGCATTAAAGCCCCAGTCAACACCACGGCATTCACCCTTGGCATTGACAACTACTGTAGGTCCGGTATCGCGAGCCCAGCAATCGTTGCTATCTATTTCGACCAACGTAACGTGAGCAGGCATAACCGTCTTGGCTTGTGCCAAAAATGCCTTAGGCACACCCATATAAACAGGGGTAACCGCACCAATTGCATCTGCCACTTTAGCAAATGTCGCCTGAGCATAAGCCCCTGCAGAGCGCCAGTTATCAGGACGATATGGCCAAATCATCCACACTGCTTGCTGCTGCGCCCATTCGGCTGGCATGCTAAAACCATCTTGGGAAGGTTTAGTCGTTAACTGCGTGGTATCCACATTCATGTTTGTCATGAGTTTTGTCTCCGGTAATGCTGAAAAACTATAAGGGAGTGCGCCCTAACATAGGACGACAGAATAAAAATACACCTAACATTAATCAAATGAATAAATCGAATTACCACATTCATCATGCGGACAGTTAGGCCGAAATTGCCACGTCTACACTCGTTGAGTTTTAGTTTCGATGAAATATCACTGTATATCATATCATTTAAGACAGCTTGCGCTAAAGAATTGTATGTAGTGAATAAATGAGTTAATCCCCGAACCCACTTATAGACATAAATGCATTAACGTTAATGCCTATTTTCCAAATGAAAATATGCCATCGGAAGTGTTTAACACCCGTAAAGTGATTTAAATCAATAGAGCGATTAGTTGCTTCACTAACTCTTCCGTAGGGTTTTATTGGCTTCATTAACCCTCATTTTACTTTTATTCGTTCAACTAAAAAATCGACTGCCGCTTTTACTTTTGGGACTAAGTAGCGCTGTTTTTGATACAACAAATAAACCGCCATATCAGAATGCTGGGTAATGGCTAATTGATGTTCAAACTTAAGTTCTACCAATTTGCCAGACTCAAGATAAGACGCTAACGCCCATCGAGTTGACATTAAAATGCCCTCTCCGTTACAAGCTTTTTTTGCCAGCCAAGGACCATTATTTGAAATCGCTACCGCCGGCCCTGAAACGTCATGCCATTGCCCGTCCATATTACATAACCAAGGAGTTGGCCCAGTTGGCGCTTTAAAATACAGGCCATTATGTTGCGTTAATTCCATCGCATTGTTAGGTACACCGTGTTTCTCTATGTAACTTGGTGACGCCACAGGAATGAAACCATTGTCCATCAGTCTTATTGCTAACACGCGTTCATTGGGCGCATAACCACCGCGAATAGCAATATCGACATCGTCACGTCCAAGTGTTGATAACTCGTCGCTAAAACTGACATCTAAAACAATTTGAGGGTATAACGTGCTGAGTTCATCTAACAACGGCAGTAATATCTTGTCACCAAACCCTACCATCGAACTGATCCGCAAACGCCCCATTGGTGTTGTTTGATAACTACGAACTGTTTCATGGCTTTGCGCTAGTTGGTTTAATATTTGTTGGACATCGTTGTAATAAATCTGCCCCACTTCGGTTAGTTTAACAATTCGGGTCGAACGCTTTAATAACGTCGCTCCCAAACTCTTTTCTAAATCAGCAACGCGTCTCGACAAAGATGATGGCGGCACATTAAACGCACTCGCCGCTTTGGTAAAACTGCCTGTTTCGACCACTTTACTGAAATACCGCATGGCACGTAGTTGATCCAACTCACTTCTCCCTTAAATGAACAGTTAATATTCTGGTCTTATTCTTGTTTTATTCTTGTCTTATTGTTGTCTTTAAAGCAATAGTGATTAGCG
>NZ_PJAP01001019.1:0-2667 GCF_002836795.1 Shewanella sp. 11B5
GTTCAGTGTGTTATTTTATCAATAGATAAAGGTTGACGGTTTTTAAGTCTTTTAACCATCAGCTGAAATAAAAATAGCTTTTTACCTGTCTATTGAGAGACGTAAGGCAGATTATGTTAATACTTGGCTGTCGACAAATATTTTAACGAGGTGATTTATGACCGGTAAAAAACGTTTTACTCAAGGCATACAAAAACGTGCTTCTTGGCATATTCCTGATAACCAAGTTACGCCTGAGTCGGTATTTAATGATCGTCGTAATATCATTAAAGCTTTGGGGTTAGGTGCATTGGGAGCGAGTTTACCTGGTCAAGTTCAAGCCGGTATTTTTGATTTATTTGGCGAGCAAAAAGCGCAAAACCCTTTTGTAACTCAAGGCTTGCAATACGCCACCCCAGCCAAGTTTGTGTTACCTAATCCGAAAACCCCTGAAGATAAAGTGACTCGTCACAATAATTTCTATGAGTTTGGTACCAGCAAATCGGACCCGGTTGATAATGCCCAAGGGTTTAAGGTTGATCCGTGGACGCTAACCATCGATGGTTTAGTCGATAAACCGATTACCTTAGATTTACATGAGCTGACAACCCGTTTTGCCCTTGAAGAACGCACTTATCGCTTACGCTGTGTTGAAGCTTGGTCGATGGTGGTTCCGTGGGTCGGTTTTTCGTTAGCTAGCTTACTTAAACAAGCCGGCGTGCAAAGTAATGCTACCCACATTGCCTTTGAAACCCTGTTTGACCCAGACCAAATGCCTGGACAAAAGAGTCGCTTAATGGGCGGCGGGATCCATTACCCGTATGTTGAGGGTTTAACGGTTGCCGAGGCCATGAATGATTTATCGTTTTTAGCCGTAGGCTTATACGGTAAAACCTTGCCGCCACAAAATGGTGCGCCAATCCGCTTAGTCGTGCCTTGGAAATATGGCTTTAAAAGTATTAAGTCTATTGTGCGTATTCGGGTGATGGATAAGCAGCCACCGACAAGCTGGAATCAATTGGCCTCAAGTGAGTATGGTTTTTACGCCAATGTAAATCCAGAAGTTGACCATCCTCGTTGGTCGCAAGCATCTGAGCGCAGTATTGGCGAAGGCGGTTTATTTTCTGCTAAACGTATTCCTACGCAAATGTTCAATGGTTATGGCAATTCAGTGGCCGATTTATACAAAAATATCGATTTGAGGAAGTTTTACTAATGCGGATAAGCCCTCGAGGTCTGTTTTGGCTAAAGGTGTTGTTGCATATTAGTTTTTTGTTGCCTGCTTTTTATCTCGTGGCACTAGTGTTAACTGACAATGCGGGCGGCGATCCGGTGCAGTACATTATTCACTACACCGGCATGGGCGCGATTAATAGCCTATTAGCGACGTTGCTTATTTCACCTATCGCCAAGCGATTTAAAATAGCAGCGCTGATGCAAACTCGTCGTTTGGTGGGCTTGTATGTGTGCGCCTATGCGCTGCTGCACATCAGTGCGTTTATTAGCTTAGATTTGCTGTTTGCGTGGGGATTATTGTTTGAAGAGGTCATAAAGCGACCTTATATTTTAGTTGGCGCGGCGACCTTGATTATCATTTTGTTGCTGGCGATAACTTCTCCTAACCGGATTAAACGCAGTATGGGTAAACGCTGGCAATCATTGCACAATTGGATTTATCTGGCCGCAATATTGGCGCCTATCCACTTTTATTGGTCGGTAAAGTCTGAAATCATTGAACCTAGCATTTATATTGCGTTATTTGCGGTGTTATTGTTTTACCGCAAAGACAGTATTTATAAATGGCTGAAGCCGAAAAAATAACCCTCATTATGACTAACGCCTCAATCTTTGATTGAGGCCGTTGGTTGAAAACGCCGCAAATACGGTAAAGATCATCACTGATATCATGATAATGGCCAATCTTAACCAAGGCTGTTCGAGTGCGATGCGCATATCAATGAAATTGAACGTGGTTACCGCCCACACAAATACTACGCTGATCAATAACCCCAGTTTGAGCAATGTACGCACAAATGAATGTCTAATGAACATCAGCAATGGTAAACAAATGGCGATAATAGCCATTATGTGCTGATCGAATCGTAAGAAATGTGCGCCCAATAATAGGTAAGCCAAGCTAATAATGGTTACTCGCCACCACATACAAATTCTCCTCAATAACGTGCGATAACAAATGTCATCAGTAACGAGTCAATAACATCATTGCCAGTATTACTAGCGTATTAATTGACCTTGACTGACGCAGCATAACGTTAAATGGGGGCCGAATCTTGATTGTGGTTCACATATTACTTAATTACATCTGCTTATAATATTAACGGCTATCAAACCGATCTTTGTTCCGCTAACGGCATTGCGCCTTGTTAGTAAAACAAATGACCTTTATTTTACAGCTTCTAAAGCGGCAATTTTAGCCCAAACCTGTTCTGATTCCGCAGTGAGCAACGAATAGGTTTTTATATCGCCTTTACGCTGTGCTTGCATGGCTTGCTCGAGTATTAAATCGTAGCTTTTACGTAATTTTTTGACTGGGTCTGGCTTTAAAAATGAAAACATTGTGTAGCCCTTCGTGATGATTAATTGCATATGGTACGAATGCTGCGGGGTTTCAGCCCAATATCATTCACGCTCTTTTACACCGTGTTCCTCGTTATGCAAATCTGATTA
>NZ_PJAP01001020.1:0-2664 GCF_002836795.1 Shewanella sp. 11B5
ACCTTAAAGCGTAAGTCATCCCTTGACCACATTTGCAAGTATCATTTTTAGTTCATTAGTTGGCTAAAAATTCATTCAATCCGTTATGATGCGATTTCGACCCGATCCTTTCGCTTGGTACAAAGCACTATCAGCTCTTTGGAACCACTCTTTAAAAGGCTCTTCAACACGAAGAGTAGCCATGCCAGCACTAAAAGTTAACTTTTCGACTGGCGAAAAGCTCATATGTGAGATTTTTTGACGAACCTCTTCAATATGTTTAAAAACCATAGTCGAAGTCGCTTCTGGTATTAAAATGACAAACTCTTCTCCTCCCCAACGACAGATGAGATTTTCTTTGCGCATATTTAAAGACAATTCATCCGCAAAACGACACAAAATATCATCACCAACATTGTGCCCAAACTCATCATTAATCTTTTTGAAGCGGTCAATGTCTAATATGACCAAAGTTATTGGAAAATGATGTCGCTTAGCGCGGGAGATCTCTTTATCAACCAGAGCACTAAAGGCTCGACGATTATAAAGCAACGTTAACGGGTCTTTGGATGCAAGCTGTTCAAGCTTTTCATTCTGCTGATTCAGAAGTAAATTTTTGTCGGTAATTTCTTGAGTTCGATGATTGACCATTTGTTCTAAATGGATAGTGTGTGAGTGTATTTTTTGAAGACTATCGTGGAAAGCTTTAGACAGTTGACCTATTTCGTCATCTGAATCGATTATTATTAGATAACTTTTTTTATCTTTGACAGAAGCTTTTACATCTTTGGTCAGTTGCACTATGGGCTTTGTAATTCTATTGGATAGCTCACTAATGAGTAATAAAAATATCACCATCAAAATAATTGAAGTGACTAATACATCGTACATAATTGTATATATGTCGTGAAAAATTTCAGACTCTTTAGTTGTGACAAACAAGGTCCAGCCAGGCAGATAATCAACTTTAGAAAATGTGACTATTTTCGATTCATTTAATGTGGCGTCCATATAACGCCCATAACCATCATTTTGCAATTTAGTTTGTCTGACTATTTTATAAAACCCTGGATAGTCAGCATTTTCCGTCATTGAAAGTTTATTCTTCATTATAAAACTTTTATTTGGATGTGAAACCATTAAGCCATTCGAGTCAGTTAACCAAGCGTAACTCTCTTTTGCGAGCTTAATTTCCGCCAGTTTAGCGGAGATAATGGTTAGAGGCACCGCCACAGCAAGCGTTCCCATCCAGTTATTTTGCGTGTCTAAAATAGGTACTCCCACCATGATGACCGGAGTCTTTTCAAACCGAGTGATGACTGGCACGCTAATATTATATTGTTTACCTACCCATTGTTCTGCACGCATAAATGAAGGGTGAGTGACTTTATTTGTATTGCCTAACACATCTGTCAAATTTAAATTTTTGTCTACATAAATAGCATTAATGAAATTACCACGCCCCATTGTCATGAGTCTTTTGAGCTGTCGAGCGATTGTAGGTTTATCGCCTAACTTTGTATTCGGGTTGTTACTGAGCATTTTTAACATGACAACATATCGAGCAAATTCTTGGCTGAGGAGATTGGCGTGCATTTTTGAAATTTTGGTAGAGTTTTCTAAAGCTAAATCCAATACGCGATCACGTTCATTGATAAATATAGTGAGTAAAAGCACAGACGTGAAAGCAATCATGACTAAAGAGAATATAGTGATGACTTTGGCTTTTATACTATGAAACATATCACTCCTGAAAACGTTGCTTAACACACTACAAAAAATATAAATCACAAAAAATTGATAACACTTAATGGTATAGATTGCTGGTTAACATTATGTCGTAACGATGCAATGCCAATGAATCATCTTATATAATTTGAACACATTAACTCACTCAAGTTATCTTGCATTTAGTCATGCTGTTTGGTGGTTAATCTCGACCAATATAGGCCGGGTTCTTTTCTAAATAGGCCTGCGCAGCGGTGATAGCAACCACGGCTTTAGAATTAAATTCACGTTGGTACAAGGTATATACCACAAATAAACTGGCTAAAATGAACATTCCTGGATGCATAAACCAACACAATGCAGCCATAGAGTAGTAATAAGAACGCAAGCCATAGTTATATGAATGTGCAGCTTGATCTTGCACTACGGCCATTTGCCTTGCATAGCCCAATGCATTTTTATCGCTACCGGTTTTATCTAATGGTGCAGCACCGATCATGATATTCACAAAGCCATATTGGCGCATCGACCAAGTAAATTGGAAAAATGCGAGCACGAAAATCCCGGCTAAAAGAGCCAGCTTAACTTGTACCAGCGCGTGGTTAGGAGACGTGGTAAAAGGAATCGAACCAATCACGATTTCAAGCTTTTCAACCTGCGAAAATAACGTCAACACACCTGCCAGGATCAGTAAAGTTGTTGAAGCAAAAAACGCAATATTGCGTTCTAAATTAGCCAATAATGCCGCTTCGGCTACACGTATCTCTTTGGCTATCACCTGTGACATCCAATGAATTCGTTGTTGATGCATGACTCGCGCGATACAGTTAGTCGTTTTAGCTTTACGACGGGCAAAACCGGCATACCCGATCCAACTGACTAAAAATACAATTAAAGCTAGCGAATCTAACCATGAAATTACCATGCTGATTAACCTGTGTAAGAATAAATAATAGA
>NZ_PJAP01001021.1:0-2649 GCF_002836795.1 Shewanella sp. 11B5
TTTGGATATGGCACGTGAATCATTACCTGAAGCCCCATTTTATTTCCCTGAAGATTACGTGACCGATCGCTCACAACGCTTTATGGCATCTGAAATTGTCCGTGAAAAACTGATGCGCTTCCTTGGGGATGAACTTCCTTACGACGCAACGGTTGAGATTGAACAGTTTAAAATGATGGAAAATGGCGTTTATCAAATTAATGCGTTAATTCTGGTTGAACGTGAAGGCCAAAAACGTATGGTAATTGGCAATAAAGGTGAGCGAATTCGAACTATTGCAACGCAATCTCGTCTAGACATGGAAACCTTATTTGAGAATAAAGTATTTCTTGAAGTGTGGGTGAAAGTGAAATCCGGTTGGGCTGATGATGAACGTGCATTGAGAAGTTTAGGCTATGGCGAAAGCTAAATTGGCTTTAGCGTTACTGATTATGTATTTATAGGCATGGCCACTATGAAACGTGGCTATGTGCTTCATCATCGACAATTTCGTGAATCGAGCGTGATCGTTAATTTACTGGTAGAGGGTGTTGGACGTGTTGATGCCATTACTCGAGTCGGTTCTGGTAAACGGTCAATTAAAAGTATCTTACAACCTTTTCAACCGCTAATTATCCAATTTAGTGCCCAGTCCGAAGCCAGAAATTTAGGGTTGAAAAATATTACCCAAATTGAATCCGCTGCACCTGCTATGCCGCTGAGCGGTAATAGTCTTTATTCTGGTTTTTACCTAAACGAAATATTGGTTCGCCTATTATCAGTAGATCACCAAGCGGAAGGTCTCTTTCTCGATTATCATCGTGCGCTACTGGCGTTAGCTAAACAGTTTTGTTCAAGCCACCTGCGTTATTTTGAAATGGCATTGTTACTCGAGTTAGGTGCATTGCCGTCTCTTGCTTATGACACCCAAGGTGACTCGTTAGATGACAGTTGCCACTATCGGTTTATTGCCGAGAGTGGTTTTATCCCTGTAGTCACTACTCAAGAAAGCCCTTTTTCTCATGGCAAAGGCTGCTTATCTGGAGCAATGTTGCTAGCATTGGCATCACAAAACCTGCAACCTGAACAGTTTAATCAAGCCAAAGGGTTAATGCGTTATTTACTCACACCATTGTTAGGTAATAAGCCGTTATTAAGTAGGCAGTTATTCAGTAACAAAGCGGATTAGCATATAATATTTTTTAAACCCAACACATGGGCCAAACACTTGTAAATTAGTGCATAACTTTGTTTATCGTGTGCCTCATTGTGTTATTTATTATCTTAAGGAGCTCGATGTGAGCGGAATACTATTAGGCATTAACATCGATCATATCGCGACATTGCGTCAGGCTCGCGGTACTCATTATCCTGATCCCGTGCACGCCGCCGCTGTAGCAGAGCATGCTGGTGCCGATGGTATCACGATACATTTACGTGAAGACCGTCGCCATATTCAAGATCGTGATGTGTATTTATTGGCAAAAACATTGAAGACCAGAATGAACTTCGAGTTTGCTGTAACAGAAGAAATGATCGCTATCGCCTGTGATATAAAACCAGCGTATGCGTGTTTAGTCCCAGAGAAGCGTGAAGAGCTAACTACGGAAGGCGGTCTTGATGTCGCAGGTCAGTTAGACAAAATCCGCTCAGCCGTCACTCGTTTGGCTGCAGAAGGTATTAAAGTGTCATTGTTTATTGATGCTGATAAAACTCAAATTGATGCCGCAGTGTTATCTGGCGCACCATATATTGAGATCCACACGGGTTGTTATGCTGATGCCATCACCGATGCTGAACAGGCAGATGAATTAGCTCGTATTACTGAAATGGCACAATATGCACACAGTAAAGGTTTAGTGGTTAATGCTGGCCACGGATTGCATTATCACAATGTTAAGGCTATCGCGGCTATTCCTGAGCTTTATGAGCTTAATATTGGTCATGCTGTAATTGCTCGAGCCGCTATTGATGGTTTAGACACTGCAGTACGAGACATGAAGAAACTGATGCTTGAAGGCCGCAGAGGCGAATAATGGCGATTGTAGGGATCGGAACAGACATTGTTGAGATTGCCCGCATCAGTGAGCAGCGAGAGCGCCTAGGAGACAGATTAGCTAGGCGAGTGCTGACTAAACCTGAGCTTGCTACTTACTTGCAATCAAAACAGCCTGAGCGATTTTTAGCTAAACGTTTTGCCGCCAAAGAAGCTGCCGCAAAAGCCTTAGGCACAGGAATTGGCCGAGGTGTGTCGTTTCAACATATCCATATCGACAATGATGATAATGGCGCGCCTCAGGTACGTTTTACCGATGGCGCGCTAGCGCGGCTTGAACAATTAGCGGGCAAGCATGGTTTTATCAGTATTGCAGATGAAAAACATTATGCTGTAGCCACTGTGGTGTTAGAAAGTTGATGTGAACCATATTAGGCTATTTATTAAAGGCGCATTAGCGCCTTTTTTGTGAGCTTTTAAAATTGCCGCAAGTGGAGTAGATTAACAAGATAACAACAACTCATCTCAGAACGAGATGATACTGACATCAAACAGTCTTTTTCTATACTAATACGACGACATCACACTAGATTATTATTGGTAAATCAATACGGATAGTAAGCAACAATGATCCGTTAAATATGAATAAGATCGAATGTCATGATGCCAGTTTA
>NZ_PJAP01001022.1:0-2643 GCF_002836795.1 Shewanella sp. 11B5
ACGCTGGTTCAGTGGCGCAGCTTAAAGAACTACTAAAAAAAGACAGCTCTGATTTAGTGACTGCCATGGTGCAGAAGTTTTCTGACCTTGAGAAAGAACAAGAAAAACAAAAGGGTGTTGCTGCTGGGTTTGTCGACCTTAATCCGAGCGATAAAATTATTGTATTGGCTGATGAAGCACATCGAACCCAGTTTGGGGGTTTGGCAATGACGATTAATGCTGCCCTGCCGAATGCACCCAAGATAGGCTTTACTGGTACGCCTTTGCTTAAAACCCAAAAAATGGGCCAAGCATTTGGTGGTTATATTGATGAGTATAGAATTAACCAAGCAGTAGAAGATGGTGCAACCGTTAAACTATTGTACGAAGGCCGTGAAGTGATTTCTGAGGTTGCTGGAGAGTCACTGGATAAGCTATTTGAAGAATATTTTGGTGATTACACAGAAGAAGAGCAGCGTGAAATTAAGAAAAAGTATGGTGTAGAGAAAGCCGTGCGTGAAGCCCCTGCCCGTATTCGCTGGGTGTGTATAGATCTGATTAAGCATTATAAGGAACGTATTCGTCCTGATGGTTTTAAAGCCATGATTGTAGTTGGTAGTCGTCATGCCGCCGCCATTTTTAAAAAGACCTTAGATGAGTTAGGCGCACCACCTTCAGAAGTGATCATTTCAGGTGATCATAATGACAAGGCTTATATCGCCCAATACACGGACAAAGTACGCCAGAAACAGATTATCAATAACTTTAAGAAACCCTTTGGTATTGATAAACAGGGTACAGAAGACAAAAATAAAAAGTTTGATAACACCGCCTTTCTGATTGTGAAAGATATGCTGCTAACAGGCTTTGATGCGCCAATAGCACAAGTAATGTATATCGACCGTAAGCTGCAAGATCATACGTTGATGCAAGCAATAGCTCGCGTTAACCGTACCTATAAAGGCAAAGAGTGTGGCTATGTTGTGGACTATCACGGTTTATCAAACTACCTAACGGATGCATTAGATCTGTTTAGCAGTGAAGATGTTGAAGGGACTTACCAAAGTTTAAAAGATGAAATACCTAAGGTAAAAGCCAAGCACACTCGAGCGATGTCATTCTTTAAAAATGTAACTGTAAACGGTCAACCAAGTACAAATATTGATGACTATGTATTGGCATTAAAAGATGAGTCGATCCGTGCGCAATTTGATATGGCTTTTAAGCAATTTGCCAAACAGTTAAATGTGATTTTACCCGATGTTGCCGCTATCCCTTTTATTGCGGATATGAAGCTACTAGGCAAAATCCATAACGCGACTAAGACGCTTTATCGTGATGAAGGTTTAGACATGCATGAGATTGGCGAGAAAGTTCGTCAATTAGTGGATGAGCATATTTTGAGTACGGGCGTAGACCCTAAAATTCCACCAGTGGATTTACTGGCTGCGAACTTTAAAGACAGTATCAAACCGACGAAGTCAGATGAGTCTAAGGCATCTGAAATCGAAAGTGCGATTAAGCACCACATTACGATTAATCTTGATGACGATCCTGAATATTACCGATCTTTGAGCTTAAGGCTGCGTGACATTATTGAGAAAACTCACGGCAAGTGGGCAGAGCAGCTTGAATTACTATTTGAGTTTACTGATGATATTAGTCACGCCCACCAGCAAGCGGCACGAGATGTCGGCCTAACTGAAACTGAGTTCGCCTTCTATGGCATTTTGATGGCTGAAGTCACTCAAGCGAGCGATGGTGATGTGATTGATGAAAGCATTCACGATGCAATCAAAACAACCACTCAAGTATTGGTGTCGATGCTAGAAGAAGCGACAGAGATTATCGACTTTTTCAGAAAAGATGATGAAGTTAAACGGATGAAGAAAGAGATTAAGCGTGCAGTATTGGATCAACCGTTTGGTGATAAAGCGTTGGTGGCTATTCTTCAAGAGCGATTTATGGAATTGGCAAAGACTAAGTTTGGGAATAAGTCATAGTGAGTGCAGTTAAACCTGAGCAAATACAAGTTAAAGGACTTTGTGTTGATGTTGTTAGAACCAGTAGGGTTAAAACTGCTTCAATCAAGGTCGATGACGGCCTCGTTTCTGTGATTGTTCCGAAAGCTTTGGCGATCGAGCGTATCCAGCAGCTGGTGGAAGATAAACATCAGTGGATAGTGCAGAAGGTTGCGCTGCATGAAGAGTCCAAGCCAGCCAGTGACAGAGAGTTTATTTCTGGTGAGGCCTATGCTTATCTTGGGCGAAATTATCGCTTAAAGGTAGTTACAGGGGCTTATATTCCAGTGAAACTCATCCAAGGGCGCTTGGTTGCGACCTTACCAGATGGAACTAAGCGCAGTAATCTGGTTCGAGATGCGGTTATTCGTTGGTATAAGCTCAATGCGTTACGCAAGATTAAAGAAAAAGTAAGACGTTATTCAAAAACCATGGGGCTAGAACCTAAATCAGTAAGCATTAAAACACTTAAGAGTCGCTGGGGAAGTTGCAGCCCTACAGGTGAACTCGACTTCAATTGGATTATTGTTATGGCGCCAAATCGCGTCGTTGATTACGTGATAGTGCATGAGCTTTGCCACTTAAAGCAACTTGATCACTCGCCTAAGTTTTGGAAAGAAGTTGAGCGAGTGATGCCAGATTA
>NZ_PJAP01001023.1:0-2640 GCF_002836795.1 Shewanella sp. 11B5
TGTCGACATTGAACGCGAGCGCAGCAGTACTGATATAGTGCCCATTTTGAATCACTATTTTACCGACGCAGAAACCAACACCTTGTTGCAATTGCCCGAGGAATTACAACGACAACGTTTTTTTGATCTGTGGTCTGTAAAAGAATCCTACATTAAGGCGCGTGGACTTGGATTAGCGTTATCACTCAAGTCATTTAGTGTTGATTTTAGTCGTTCACAACAGTGTCATATCCCGCTACAGTTGATTGATAATGGCAGTAAGCCAATCGAGTTACATAAGCTAGTAAAGCTGAAGTTCACTGATAGTAAAGAGCCTGCCGCAAGCGATTTTAGTTGGCAAACGGTGATGGGACGACTCGATGAAGAATACCGTTTTGCAGTGACTTTGGGGTTGGCTAGCTCAGCAGCTTCTACCTTGGCAACTGAGTCATACTCCATTTACAACACGTTATCGTGTACTCAATTAAGCCTTGGTGATTTGCTGAATGTATACAAGGAGTCTTAACCAAAGCAGAGCTTTGGCTAAGACTCAAGTGAGTGCCAGTCTTTAAACCTTGTCAACATAGGTAACATCAATACAACCAACATGACACGGCCAATCCCAAAACCGCTAGCATCGAGCCAATCAGCCCATCATTCACGTAAATATACCGTCACTCGATTAGTTTAATGGCACAATTTCAAATTGGTCATTGAACTGCACTAAGGTTGAGGCGATTTTGCCAAAAGCTTGTTTGTCGCCGGTCATGTTAGCTTTACCTTGTTGTAGCAATTGTTTTAATGATGTTTTACCTAATAACATGTTGACCATATCCGTTTTGGCAATCGTTAATGTGGCGTCGGCAGGTTGTGGGCTGTCAACAACAATATTGTTCAAGTTTCCATGGCTAAGCTCTACGAATATGGTTGTTTCAACGTCACCTTGTTTAGTTTTAGTGACCACATTTAAACTGACGTTTCCAAGTTTAGCTGCGGCTATGCTATCGACTTTTACGGCAAGAAAATCAAATAATGTAGCCACATCCATTTCACCCAACACATCAGCCGATGCCGACTTAGGTGCGCCTGGTTGAATACCCACGCGTAACTCTTGTGCGCCAGTTAAATAGATGTTTCTCCAACCTGCGCCTTCAGCTTGATAACCCAACTGCTCATAGGCATCGGCGAGTAAATCACGTGCCTGTTGATGACTAGGCTCCGCCATCACGACTTTGTTTAATACAGTGGCAACAAATCGGTAATCACCTTGGTTAAAGTCCGCTTGTGCTTTTTCAACCACTTTGTTGGCGCCGCCCATGTATTCAACAAACTTAAGCGACTCTTTTTTTGTGGGTAAGGGATTCAGATTGGCAGGGTTCATATCGAAATAACCCAGATACATATTATAAACTGCTTTGGCATTATGGCTGTAAGTACCGTGATAGCCATTGGTGTACCAGGTTTGCTTAACCTCTTGCGGAATAGTATTCATGATCGCATCGCCAATATCTTGTAATACTACGCCTTGGTTAGCTAATCGTAATGATTGGTTATGGACCAAACCATAGTTATCGCGTTGCATTTTAAGGTAAGAGTTTACTTGTTCGTTGCCCCATACCGGTGCTGAATGCGATGCAAAAAGCACTTCAACATCTTGGCCGAACGAGCTGATCATTTGGTTAATATTTTTAGACCACTTAAGTGCATCGCGTACTTTGGCACCTCGTAGGGTGTAGATATTGTGCATACCATCGTAGGTAAGCTCTGCCGACGATAACGCTTTTTTTGACGGAATATAGGTCACCATTTCACTTGCTGCTTCTGTACCAGACACGTCCATAAAGACCATTTCTAGGCCATCAATGACCAGAGTTTCCCATGGTCCTTGTTGATTAATTTCATAATCTGGTTTTACGTAAGTGATTTCGCCTTTTGATAATCCTTTTGCCAATGCTGCATCAATAATACCGTGATTATTTTTACCCAGTGTTACGCCATATTGGTAACTGGCTCGGCGACTCATGGCATTACCTGCAAGCACATTTTCGTCTACTATTTCAGCGGTAATATTATTTGAACCGTACACTTTCACGTCAGGATATAAGTTTTGAACCCCGCGCGCTCCACCAAAGTGATCTGCATGACTGTGGGAATAAATCATTGCTACAATGGGTAAGTTGTTGCCTTCTGGTAAGTGTTCAAAAGCAAATTTTAGTGATTGCTCTGCGGCTTCTTTTGTTAACAGTACATCATAAACAATCCAGCCTGTTTCACCTCGAATCAAGGTCATATTAGATAAGTCAGTGCCACGAATTTGGTAGATACCATCAGTCACTTTATATAAACCGTTGGGTACCATATTAAGTTGTGCTTGACGATAAAGTGATGGATTAACCGAGTCAGGAAATTGTTCACTGATAAAGCTAAATTCTGCTCGTAAAATGTCAGCGGTTACTTGGTCGAACTCAGCAATTTGGTTTCGACTAAAGCGGTCAAAGGCTGTTTTATCGTTAAAGTTAAGGCCTTTTGCAACTTCGGCATTATGCGCCGCCGTAACGGATGTAGCAGGCTTGCCTGAATAGTCGACACTAATGTGGTCGTGTTGATGTTGAGCTGCAAATACAGTGAATGGAAGTGTCGTTAGCATTGAAATGGCTATGA
>NZ_PJAP01001024.1:0-2639 GCF_002836795.1 Shewanella sp. 11B5
TTATTACTGACAACTCTGCTTGTATTACAAGCTTGTGGCAGTTCAGATAATAAAAAGGTCGTCGTTAACCAAAAGGTCAATGATGTTCACATCATTCAACCAGATAACGTCGCCGAATATATTGAGACGTTTAAGTTGCAATATGAACAGCTGGATCTTCAAATTGATGGCGTAAAATACAAGATTTTATTTGTTGATAGGGATGAAACTGACAAGGTCATCATAGTTAAATATGATAAAGGGCTGATTTATCTTGGTTTTGATTTTGAAAAAGAGCAGCCCATCAACAGCATCACGCTACTAGAGGGCGACACCAGCAATCTTGAACACTTCAGCCCTACAGCTATATTTAAAGGCATTAATATTGAGCTCAGTGAGCAAGAAGACAATATGGTTTACCAAGGTTCAATTGAAGAAGTTAATACCAAACATCTTCATTCAATTAGTGTTGTCATCAATGAATCGCTACTAGGAGCTGGAGATTCAACATTAACTCTTAATGGTAACGTGGCGACGTTAAATGGCACATTAGGCACATCTACCTATATTCAAATGGATGAGTTAATAAAAACAAAATCGTTCGACACCCTTAAATTTGGCAACGTTAGTGGATCAATAAATGATGAAATTAATATGCATACAGGTCGCCTTATTCGCGCCGCTAATTTAACCACCTTGATGCCACAAGGTAGCTTCGCTTATTCCGGTGGAGTTGATCTATTTGCCGCTGGTAGCCAAAGAATTTATCAAGATGGTGGTGAGTTAGGGGTTCATTCTTGGTGTTGTATTGCCGGAAAAGATGCAGGCCAATTAAGTACAACAGACCCAGCTCATGGGGCACAATTAACTTACTTTAGAGAAATGCTTGGTGCAGAAAAAGGCCCCGAATTTTATTTCTTTACCATTAACGCAGCCCCAGCCGCTACTGTTTATAAGATGCAAAGAGCCGATATGATAAAATATAATCTAGTCACTGAGTAGCCACCTAAAACTCAGTTACACTAGCTCAATAATAACGAGCACTTCCCCTTATAATACCGTGAGCTTGTTGTTTGCTTCAGATAACAAGCTCTCGTTCTGTCTTTATTTACTGACTCACAGTGCTTTAACATTATACAGTCAGACTGCACTGTCTGAAATCGAGCACGATTCAAAAGCCAGCGATAGCCTAGCTCCGCCTAATTCTGGCGCTCGGCTAATATGAAGCTTTGATCCCATCCATAAACCAATACGATCCACAATTGCTAGTCCCATGCCATGGCCCATATTGCCGCGGCTGTGCTTACCACGCACGAAAGGTTTGATCACTTGCATCGCTTCTAGCTCGTCTATACCTTGACCATCATCATCTACGTGGATCCACAGCACTTGATGCTCAACAGCTAGACTTACACGAATATGTGAACGGCTAAAACGCTGGGCGTTGCTGAGTAGATTATTCATCTGCATAGACAAGTATTTAGGATCGACATTAACTGTGACTGCTTGAGGTATAGACGACAATTCAATTTGATGCTCACCATCATCATGATCTAATACTTTATTCTGTAACCAAGCATTTAACTCTATGGTCTGCCTATTTAACGGAATGTCACCTTGGCCTAATCGAGCATAGCTTAGCAAAGTCATCACTAAGTCTTCCATGGTGTCTAAGTCGCGATTTATGCGTTGAAAATACTTAATTTTTAGCTGTGGATTTTGCGTTTCTTCCAATGCTTCAATGCCAAATCTTAACCTTGCTATGGGGGTTTTTAAATCATGCGACACAGCGCGGCTCAGCAATTTATTATCATCAAGTAGCTGCTGAATGCGGTCTGCCATGCGGTTGAACTCTGCTTCAATAGTGCCGATATAGGAGGTCTTACTCACTGTGATCCGTTGTTGTAATTCCCCCATACCAAATGCTTGAGTGGCTTGACTTAAATTGATCAGACGGCGAATCAATGGTGACACCCACAACAGTAAAATCAGCACCACACCAAGGTAAAACAACATGGTATACAGCCTATTAAGGTTCAAACCACTATTGTTTTCTATTATCAACGGAGTTGTGATATTGAGCACTTGGCCAGTACTGGATAATAAATAGTGCAACGATATGCCTTCATCGGATTCCAACATCAGAAACTTATCGGTATCGAACTGGGCTTTTAGCGACGGCGGTAATATAAATTCAACGCTGCCCATTAAAGCCAGCTGCTCAATATTATGTTGATTCCAACTCGTCAGAAAAGCTTGGCTTTGAAGCTGATGATTATCTAATGTTTTGGCTAACCCCGCCCCCATTAAGGTTAGCGCGGCAAGCTGATTGGCCGGATTAGGTTGATCATCTTCTTGATGATAAAAACTGGCAAACTCACTAATAGACCAGCCTAGACTGGCAATGGTCACTAGCACCACCAACACCAAAGAAATGATAAGTTTTTTCATGATGTAGGCGCTGCATCATCGCGGCAAAACAAATAGCCTTTGCCACGAATGGTTTTGACTTTATAGGGCTGGTCTTGAGCTTCTTGAAGCTTTTTGCGTAATCTTTATACTCTTATATCCACTTTTCTTTCTATTCCTTCTTATTCTATTCCCCTTTTCTTATACTCTATTTCTATCCTTCTCTCCACTTTTCCTTCCTTCAATTCCTT
>NZ_PJAP01001025.1:0-2636 GCF_002836795.1 Shewanella sp. 11B5
TTAGGTTCCGAGTTTGAAACACTGAGCCCATTTTATTTATTAGATAATAAACTGTATCAAATTAAGTTTTCACCACTCACTAGTGGCGGTAATAGCGTTATCGGTTGGGTGGGTTTTGGGTTTCTTATCGATGATACCTTAGCTAATTCGTTGCAGAAGCTCACCGGCTTAAACAGCGGTTTTATGTTAACAACCGAAAATAATGTCATTGCGGTTGGCCATTCTGGTCTGTCGTTGCCAGACGATGAAACCTCACTATTATCGCGTTATATCATCGAAGAGAAAACCAACCACGATTATATTCTGTGGAAGCAATTTTTAGGTGAAGTTGATGGCCAGTCTTTACATGCCTATATGTATAAATCCCGCTCTGATTTGTTGGCTTCAATAGAATCACAGTGGTTACAACAGGTCGCGGTGTTAGTTATGATGTTACCGGTGTCATTGTTGTTGGCGTTTTGGATATCGGGCAGTATCACTAGGCCGATCACACAATTAATAACCCAAGCACGTTTTATCGCACAAGGTAATTATGACTCCAGTGTGAGTGTCGATTCCAGTATTGAGCTACAACAATTAGCCACTGAATTTACCTCAATGCAGCAAGCTATTTTACAACGAGAAAAAGCCATTGCTCATCAAGCTTATCATGACCCATTAACCAATTTAGGTAATCGTAATGAATTACAGCGCACGATTGAACCTTGGTTAGTCGCGGGGTCAACGATGGGGCTGTGTTTAATTAATATTCGCCGCATGACTGAAATTAATGTCACGTTAGGTCATGCTGTAGGCGATGAGGTGATTAAAGAAGTAGCTAAGCGTTTATGTGAGGTAAATCCCGATGCCTTAGCTTATCGATTGTCGGGTGATGAATTCGTTTTAGCATTTAAACATTGTGAGCACCAATCGTTTGATGTGCTTCTCAAAAAGCTCCAAAATCAAATTGGTCAGGATTATCGTTATCAAGATGTAATGTTACATTTGCAGTTTACTGCTGGTGTCAGTTTTTATCAGCCAAACGTAGATATTGTTACCCTGCTAAGACAAGCAGATACCGCTCTGCAGCATGCTAAAATAAATAAGCGTGACTATCAAATCTACGACGCCAATATCGATAAAAATAGTATTGAACGTTTTCAGCTCATTAATGAACTTAAAGTGGCTATCGAGCAAAATCAGTTAGTGTTGTATTACCAACCCAAATTAAACTTAGCCAAACAAAAAATTACCCATGTAGAGGCACTCGTTCGTTGGAATCATCCTGCTAGAGGCATTATTCCACCTGATACGTTTATCCCTATCGCCGAGAAAACCATGCAAATGGATGCATTAACTCGTTGGGTGATTACTGAAGCGATGGATCAATATCATCGTTGGCAATTACTGGGTATTAATATGTGTATAGCGGTAAATATTTCGGCTGAAAATTTAAAAGATGAACAATTTTGTCACTGGGTTATTAATGCTCTCGCAGAGCATAATGTTCCGGTTGCGGCGATGACATTAGAAATAACTGAAGATGCGGTAGTGTCAGATCCTGAACTTGCGGTAAAGCAGCTTACCTTACTGCGTAAAAATGGACTGACGTTATCAATAGATGACTACGGCACTGGCTATTCTTCATTGGCGCAATTGAAACAACTGCCAGTCGATGAACTTAAAATTGATAAGTCATTTGTGCAAAAGTTGCTGGAAAATGAAGCTGACCAAATTATAGTGCAATCGACGCTACAATTAGCTCATAATTTGGGCCTTAAAGTGGTTGCCGAAGGCATAGAAGACAAGGCTACTTTAGAATGGTTAACCAAACTAAACTGTGAAATGGGCCAAGGCTTTTACTTGTCGCGTCCATTGCCTGAGCAGCAGTTTAATGACTGGTTAGGGCAATCTGATTACCTGTAGGAGAATTGATTATTTGCGGCTTACTTACAAGGATAGTGTGTTGCTTACTGTATGTGAGTAGCTGTGTTTATGCCGACTCATTGGACCCTGACATGAATGGTCGTATGGATGTTGAGCATGATGTCAGTGGCGTGATTGATGTCCGTGTTGGTTATGCTGATAGCATCGATTCATATTTGGATGGTGGATTGGGCAAGTTTGGCGTTGATAATGGTGCACACTTAGCCATAGCACAACTGGGGTTAAGTTATCACAGCCAATGGGGCGATGCTTGGTCGAGTCGTATTGTGGCGAATGGATATGTTGATGGTATCAATAATGGATTAGGTATCACTGAAGCCATTTTACGTTATCGTGATATTCCGAGTGAGCAAGGTATTCGGTTTGATGTTCAGTTTGGCTTGATGTATCCGCAAATATCGTTAGAAAATGTTGCTACAGCGTGGGCGTCGCCTTTCACCTTAAACTATTCAACCATTAATAGTTGGTTAGCCGAAGAAGTCAGGCATGTTGGCCTGTCGACAACTGTTGAATCATTAGGGAAATATCGGCAATCAGAGCATGATTTTTCATTAACAGCTGAAGCATTTATGTTTAACGATACCACTGGAGCTATGTTGGCCTGGCATGGCTGGACTCAAACCTCAAGACAAACCTTAGTGCAAGAAACCATTCCTATCACTGCCATTCCTGCAATGGAAGAGGGTGGTATGTTAGATGCTCAAGCCGCT
>NZ_PJAP01000248.1:0-9098 GCF_002836795.1 Shewanella sp. 11B5
GCTTGGTTTGAAAACTCAGTAATTAAATGAATGTCGAGTCTGACATGTTTATCTGGATAATCATGACTGATGTCCATGAAGGGAGTTGTATTAGATACATCAAGATTGACTTCCTCTTTGAGCTCTCTAATTAACGCTTCAGTAACCGTTTCATTTGTTTCTACCTTACCGCCCGGGAATTCCCACTTTCCTCCTTGATGAAGGTGTCCGAGCCTTTTAGCCAGTAAAATGTGTTTATTTTGATTAATGATGACACCGACAGCGACATGGATTCTTTTTTGCAAGTTTTGCCCCTTATAATTTGAACTTATTGTTTGAAGAAGTCACCTTCATCAAAACCAGAATCATCCAACAGATCTAGGTCTCTATCGTGCTTAACCGGAATAGCATGTTTCTCGCTTGCCCAGTCGCCAAGATCGATCAGTTTACAGCGCTCACTGCAAAAAGGTTTAAATAGGGATTCGTCTTTCCATTCAACTTTGGTCCTGCAAATTGGGCAGTTTACAATTGTTAAAGGCATAATCATTCTTAGTTATTAATATTTTTAGTGATGTTAAAGTGTTTATGTGCAGGTTGCTAGTGAGAACTCAACAGTTTCACTGGTATGACGGTGTAAATCGAAATCTACAAAATGAATTGCATAACGATTTCGATTTCCGCTGACGGTAGGATAGCAGTTTTGATTGGAATTTATTTGCACTCGAATTAATGACAACGGTTGTACAGAGTTGCCTTGATAGAAACCTACTGGAGCTTGGTATAAACCAAAACCTGCTGTCGTTCGAATGAGTTCCAGAAGTAATGCTATTGGAGCTAGTATAGGCTGGTATTGAATAAGCCAACTTTTGATATCTTGCTGTCGATGTTGCCAGTCTTTGCCAAGCCAAAAGTGCAGTTGAGGAAAGTCGAAATTACAGTATGCTCCAGTCATATTGAAACGCTGTCGTAATGCAGAAATAAATTTGTCTTGTTTAAGGCTGCAGCCAATTCTTTCTTGTGCTTGCAGTGGCGATTTTAATGAGATTAGCTTTTGGATGAGTTGATCCACTTGAGCGTTATCTACATTTGAGTGGGTACGCCAATGAGAAATTATCTGAATCTGTTTTTCAATATCTTTTAAAATATCGGTGCGATAATCACAACGTTCAGTTAGTTCGGCAAGTGCGAATAAGGGACTAAAACATTGATGTTGATTATCTTGTTCGGCATGCTGTTGCAACTGTAGGGCAAGGTTTTCTATACGTAAATAACTGCGTATTTTTTCATTTAATGGTTGTTCATAAATTAAATCAGTCATTGACGTTAGTTTCTAAATCGGCTGCCTGTTGTAAGTATTGTTGGTGCAGACGAAGTACTTGACTGCGCAACAGCTCATGTTCTCCTTGATTATCAATAATATTATCAGCTTTAGCGAGTCGTTGTTCTCGAGTCATTTGACTCGCCAGAATATGCTCTACTTGTTCTTTACTGACACCATCACGTTGCATCGTCCTTGAAATTTGTAACTCTGGCGTTATATCTACAACCAAAGTAGTATCAACTAAACTATCTAAATGATTCTCAAATAGCAAGGGTACTACCATTATTACATATGCAGAAGTCGATGCTTGCACTTGGTCTAACATCTTTTGGCGGATCATTGGATGGAGTAAATTATTAAGCCATAAACGTTGTTGCGGATTATCGAATACTTGTGCTCGCAAAGCTGCTCTATCGAGGCTACCGTCGGTTAATAATAGTGACTGACCAAAATGTTGTGCTATTGCTTTGAGTCCATCAGAGCCAATTGAGACCACTTCTCGGGCAATAACATCGGCATCCACTAAGTCTATGCCAAATTCTGCAAATAAGTTAGCCACGGTGGTTTTACCGCTGGCTATGCCGCCTGTTAACCCCACAACATACTTGTTTAAGCTCATAACGTACTAAGATACCAATTAAGAATGTCATGTCCCCATACTAACGCTATCCAGCCTGCCGCAGCGATATAAGGACCAAAAGGGATTGGGTTACCTTTATTAAGTTGTTTAGTCATAATCATGGTTATACCCACTACAGCACCTACGAGTGAAGACAGTAAGATAATTAATGGCAGCATTTGCCAGCCTAACCAAGCACCGAAAACGGCTAATAGTTTAAAGTCACCGTATCCCATGCCTTCTTTGCCAGTGACTAATTTAAATAACCAGAATACCGACCATAAACTTAAATACCCTGCAGCAGCGCCAATAATAGCGTCTTCCGGACTAGTATAAATGCCTTTAAGGTTAATGATTAACCCTAACCACAGGATTGGTAACGTGAGCTGGTCCGGTAATAGCATTTCATCTAAATCGATGCCAGTTAACGCCACTAACACAAACGTTAGAATGCTGGCATAAACAAATTGCCATGTTGGGCCAAAATGCCATGCTAATGCGGCAATTAATACGCCGGTTAAGAGTTCAATAATGGGATAGCGGCTTGAAATACCGGTTTTGCAATCGGCACATTTACCCTTAAGCATCAGCCAACCTAATATTGGCAGATTATGCCAAGGCTTTATATTGGCCTTGCATTTAGGGCAGGCGGAACCTGGTACTACTAGATTGTATTTTTCAGGAAAGGGATCGATGGCTTTCTGTAAACGCTCAGTGCCTACTTGTTTTACAATGTCAGGATGATATTCATTGAGATAAAAGTTACATTCGCTTTGCCATTCACGTTTCATCATCACCGGTAAACGGTGGATCACGACGTTGAGAAAGCTGCCAATGGTGGCCGCAAAAATAAAGCTAATCGCAACAAAGACCCAAGGGTATTGAGTCATTGTTGTAATAAAGTTTGAGATAGATTCAGTCATTTTTTATAATTAATCTTATTCGTTATTAACTAAACAACGTTACCCATTTCGAAAATAGGCAAATACATACCAACAATAAGGCCTCCAACCAGAGTACCAATGACTACCATCATGATGGGTTCTATTAAACTGGATAAACCATCAACCGCATCATCAACTTGCATTTCGTATATGTTAGCCACTTTATTAAGCATTTCATCCAAACCACCCGATTCTTCACCAATCATCACCATTTGAATCAGCATGTCTGGAAATAAGCCAGTGGTGCGCATGGCAACATTCATCTGCATACCCGACATCACTTCTTGGCGAACCTTTAATAGTGCTTTACGGTACACATAGTTACCAGAAGCACCCGCGGCAGACTCTAAACCATCAATTAATGGTACGCCTGCAGCAAAGGTTGTTGATAAGGTTCGAGCAAAACGCGACATAGACGCTTTGTGAAGAATGTCACCAATCATGGGTATCTTCAGTACCATTTGGTCAATTCGGTCGCGAAAACTTTGAGAATTACGATGAGTTCGTCTAAAAAGCCAGATCCCGATAACAATAGCTATTACAAAGAAGTACCATGAGCTTTGTAACCAGCGCGAGATACCAATAATCATTTGAGTAAATGCCGGTAATTCTGCACCGAAGCCATTAAATATATCTTCAAATTGGGGCACAACAAAAAGCAACAATAACGACGTAACAGCAATTGCTACAACTACGACAGCAGCAGGATAGAACATCGCTTTTTTAATTTTAGATTTTAATTGTTCAGCTTTTTCACGATAAGTTGCGATACGATCAAACACGGCATCGAGTGAGCCAGAATGTTCGCCAGCAGCGACTAAATCGACATATAAATCATCAAAATATCGTCGGTGAGGTCTTAGTGCATCTGAAAGTGGAATACCTGATTGGACATCGGATAAAATAGTACCCAGTAATTCTCGGACTTTAGCTTTTTCATGGCCACGGCCAAGAAGTTCAATAGTTGTGACTAATGGGACACCAGCAGCAAGCATGGTAGCTATTTGGCGGGTAATCATCGCAATATCCATTGCGGTAATACTTTTTTCTGTTTTCCATAAAGGCGCCGACTTTTTACGCACCCCTTTAGGGGTGACACCTTGTGCTTTTAACACACTACGGATTTCAGCAATCGTGGATCCTTTCAACTCACCAGAAGTACGTTGACCATCACGATTAACACCCTTCCATTGGTAAGTAAAAACCTTAGGTTGGTGTTTGGTTTTTTTTTTCGCCTTTGGCTTTTTCTTTGCTGTTATTGTGGCCATTTAGCCAATCCTTTTGTTTTTCGCTGCACCACGTTAACCCATTATTGTTAATAGAGAATAATCAATTAAATAGTAGATTTACTATAATTGATTTGACTATAGCTGAATTAAAAGCTGGTTACACGGTTAATTTCCGCGATGCTAGTCACGCCGTGAATGACTTTGAGCAATCCTGATTGACGTAAATCGCGCATACCTTGCTGCTTGGCAAGGGTGGCAATTTGGAGTGAGTTACCGCCTTCCATAATTGTACGCGCTATTTCATCGCTCATTTTCATCACTTCGTATATACCCACTCGGCCTTTATAACCACCTGAGCATAGCTCACAACCAATTGGTTTGAATACGGTAAAACCTTTGGCGATATTAGCTTCACTGAAGCCTAAGCGCTGCATCTCAGCAACAGGAATTTCTTCTTCATGTTTACATGCTGGGCATAGGCGCCTGGCAAGTCGTTGGGCTATAATTAAATTGACTGAGCTAGCAATGTTATAACCTGGCACACCCATATTGATTAAACGGGTTAAGGTTTCGGCGGCTGAATTGGTATGTAATGTTGATAACACTAAGTGGCCCGTTTGGGCGGCTTTAATGGCGATCTCTGCAGTTTCTAAATCGCGGATTTCACCAACCATCACCACATCAGGATCTTGACGTAAAAATGATCGTAGCGCTGAAGCGAAAGTTAGGCCAGCTTTTAAATTAATGTGTACTTGGTTAACGCCTTCGAGGTTAATTTCGACCGGATCTTCTGCGGTAGATATATTGCGCTCTTCGGTATTAAGAATATTGAGGCCAGTATACAAGGAGACTGTTTTACCTGAACCCGTAGGGCCAGTGACTAATATCATCCCTTGAGGTTTAGCGAGCATTTCTTCGTATAATAAGCGTTGATCATCTTCATAACCGAGCTTTTCAATCCCCAACTGAGCGGAAGATGAATCCAAAATACGCATCACGATCTTCTCGCCCCAAATGGTCGGCAAGCTACTGACACGGAAATCGATTGATTTGGTGCGCGACAGCTTCATTTTAATGCGGCCATCTTGCGGAACTCGACGCTCAGCAATATCGAGTTTCGACATCACTTTTAAGCGGGCTGAAATACGGTTGGATAGATTGACTGGTGGTTCAGATACTTCATGCAAGATACCATCAATTCGAAAGCGGATACGATAGCGTTTTTCGTAAGGCTCAAAATGTAAATCAGAGGCGCCTTTACGAATAGCATCGGTGAGAATTTTATTAATATAGATTACAATAGGTGCATCGTCACTGCTATCTCCGCTTGGTTCGTCACGTCTTTCTGTATCAGCCACTTCCATATTGGCTAAGGCTTCTTCATCTGCGCCAGCTAAGTCCAAACCAGAGATATCATCTTCGATGATTTTTTCTAGCGCTTTTAGCAATTTGTCATCTTCAACCAAAATAGCTTCGGCATGGAGACCTAGACTAAATTGAAAATCCTCAAGAGCAGCAATATTGGTTGGATCTGATGTGGCGATGTAAAGACGATTACCACGCTTGAAGAGAGGTAAGCATTTATGTTTCTCTATGAGCTTTTTATTGAGTAGCTCATCTGCGATACCAGTTACATCAAATTCATTTAAATCAAGTAATGGGGTGCCATACTCTTCATAGCACAGTTCAGCTATTTCGCGAGCAGAAAGGAACTTGGAGTTTACTAATGTCGTGACTAAGGATTGTTTGTGCTTTCGAGATTCGGAAATGGAAGTTGATATTTGCTCTTCGTTTAGGAGGCCTTTACGGATAAATAAAGTTGATAGTCCTAAATGAACGGCAGCTGATGACATGTAAATTACCTACTTAAATAAAATAATTCTACATCTCGAATGATGTAAAGTAAAAAGGCAGCTAAATGCTGCCTTTTAAAATAAAAACGATATTAACGGCAGTTTGATGGAATCCAAGCATCTTCCATTGCTGTACCAGCAGCACATGTCCAAGATATACTTCCTGTCGAATTTGCTGCAAGTGATGGAGTTAAAGTTAATGTAGAAGTTGCTAAAACTTTGTCATTAAACAAAACTGTGATTTGTCCAAGAGCTCCAACTGTTACACTGACTACAGCATTACCTTTAATATCCGTAGCAGCAGCAAGCCCTGCAAGTGCGTTGGTTGTAGGAAATGCACCTTGAGTCGCGTAATATTCTGTCACTGAAGCTTTTGCTCCAGCAGCTAAACTTAAACCTTCAGAAACATGACCACGTTTAGTGAAGTCTTGATAAGCAGGCAGTGCGATTGCAGCTAAAATACCGATGATCGCGACTACGATCATTAATTCGATAAGAGTGAAACCCTTAGCGTTTTTGATTTGGTTAATACCTTTCATTTTTCTCTCCGTAAAATAGGCTGTGGCTGTTTCAATCCTAGATAATTAGCACACTTGTTATAGTTGAGTGTACTAAATGGCAATCCATATGCCTAACGCCTTACAGACACAAATATGTGACATTAATTGCCACGATGTCGTTTATGTCGTCGCTTGTGCATATTACTTATACCATTGTAAGCAATGATTTAAGCTTTATGTGTCCATGATGACAAGGTTTGTTAATTCTTTCTTTCTAAAATGTACTTTAGAGGACTAAACCTATGAAACATATTCCGTAAAACTCGTTTTATAGTTTAGCCATCACTATGTTTGTTTTCCATTTGACAGTGAATTTTGTCATTAATGGATAACAACCAGCTACTTACTTTATTGTGTCAGTATAGCATTTCGGCTGAGCTGCGATACTAGTGTAAAACGCTCGTTTTATTAATTCGTAATATCGATATCAATAAGAAAGCGTTGAATCAATGTTACACAATTGATAAATCATAGACGTTTTTTACAACTTTATTATTGCAGTACATGGCCGAAAGGCCAACTCGCCTACGCTAAACGTTAGTATAAAAGGCTTAGAAAAGGAATAGTTTTATGATACAAATTAAAAATAAATGTCTAAAAAGGCTCTGTTTTCACATTTTCCGCACATTATACCCTATATGTTTTTTGACGTGTTAGGCATAGAGGAAAAATTATTTGACAAAAATGCAACAATGTCGGTTTGTTGGCGCTTTTTATGGCAGATTTGAATTTGCAGAAAGCCTAGATTCGAGAGCGCTACGCTGCTAGATGCTATAAAATCTTAGCAACAAGCGGTGACATACGGTGACGAAAGATAGCAAGCGATGGCAAGTGATGGGATACGGTGACGAAAGGTAGCAAGCGGTGACAAGCGATGAGATACGGTGACCAAAGATAGCAAGTGATGAGATACGGTGACGAAAGGTAGTAAGCGGGGGCAAGCTGTGACATACGAGCTAAAAGCCTCAAGCCTAGGTTCTAGTAGCGCTGCGACTCTAGCAGTTCGTTCTAGAACCTAGCAAATAAAAGTATTAAGCCTTTAATCTCAAAGATAAATCTAATGCTTTGACATGCTTAGTCAGGGCGCCTACTGAAATATAATCAACTCCAGTTTGTGCAAAGGTGGCTAGGGTGTCTAAAGTGACATTACCTGAAACTTCTAACTTAGCGCCTTTATCTTGATCTTTATAACGATTATTAAGGCTCACTGCATCGACCATCATGGTGACGTCGAAATTGTCGAGCATAATGATATCGGCTCCGCCATCGAGTGCTTGGGTTAACTCCTCAAGTGACTCTACTTCCACTTCTACTGGCTTGTTACCATCTAAAGCGCGTGCAGCTGTAATGGCTTTTGAGATACCGCCACAAGCCATAATGTGGTTTTCTTTGATTAAGAACGCATCGTATAAACCAATGCGATGGTTTTTGCCGCCACCGCAGGTTACTGCATATTTTTGGGCCGTGCGAAGACCTGGAATAGTTTTACGGGTATCGAGCAATTGAGTATGGGTACCTGCAAGTTTATTAACGTACAGTTTGGTTAAGCTGGCTACCCCTGACAAGGTTTGAATGAAGTTCATTGCTGTTCGTTCGCCAGTTAAAATGGCGCGTGCTGGGCCAGATAGTTCGCATAACAATTGATTGGCTACAATTAAATCACCGTCATCAACATGCCAATGCAGCACGACTTCACTGCCTAGTTGATTAAATACTTGCTCTGCCCACGCTTTACCGCAAAAAACCCCATCTTCGCGGGTGATTAACGCACCGGAAACGTGTTTGTCTGCTGGGATAAGCTGAGCAGTAATATCAGCATTGAGCATATCGTGAATGGTATTATGGGCTGTGTGACCTAAGTCTTCATCAAGCGCTGTTTGCACTGCATGGCGGATGTCGTTTTCTAACATAAGCAAAGTCCTTGCTAAAGAGTGTGATAAGGCTAAACAGTATCTGCATTCAACGGAGTGTTTGTTACAGAAAGCATTTGTTAAAGATTACCATAACTTGGCTATATACTGACACTATCCAGTCGGCAATTTTCAGTGTTGGTTTTTCTATTTTATGCTGTTAAATTCAGATTGAGAATGGTTAAAGAAGCTTAACTCGGGATAATAGGCGGTGATCAAATAATTCTTTGCTCCGCTAACTGTATTGCATTGACTTACAATAAGCTTATTACTCACATTGCGAGTGATAAGTGGCCGCACCTAGTTAGCAAAGCGAATGACAAATTTGATATCCAATAGGCTAAACATTCTGATTTTGGCTTACAATCTCATCTCTTCACTCTTGTTGAAGTGATCTAGTTATGTTTAGAAGGATGGATATGCCAAAAGGCTTATTAAAACAAGGTTGGTTAGCCAGCGCTAGAAAGTGTATTTCGCCACATTTTAATGCACGGCCAACAGATGAGGTGAGTTTGTTGGTGATCCACAATATTAGTTTACCGGCGGGTTGTTTTGGCTTACCGCACATTGATGCACTTTTTCAAGGCTGCTTAGATACTGAGGCTGACGACAGTTTTGCTGAGTTGGCAGGCTTGCAAGTCTCGGCACACTTTTTAATTCGTCGCGATGGTGAAGTAGTGCAG
>NZ_PJAP01001026.1:0-2622 GCF_002836795.1 Shewanella sp. 11B5
ATACACCTTCGTTAGCAGCATGGCCGGCAGCACGAGTGCGTACAGTGACTTTTTTCGCCACGATAAAGGCAGAATAGAAGCCCACACCAAACTGACCAATGAGTTGTGAATCTTTTGACGCTTCGCCAGAAAGATTACTAAAAAATTCTTTGGTGCCAGACTTGGCGATAGTCCCTAAATGTTCGATAACGCTATCGCGGGTCATACCTATACCATTATCTGAAATGGTTACGGTACCCTTCTCTTTATTCGCACTAACACGAACGCGTAAATCACCCTTACCTTCATATAAGGTATCGTCAGTTAATGCTAAATAGCGAAGCTTATCTGCTGCATCGGCCGCATTTGAGACTAGCTCACGTAAGAAAATCTCTTTATTCGAATACAGAGAGTGGATCATCAATTGCAGAAGTTGTTTTACTTCGGTTTGAAAGCCATGAGTTTCTTGTTGTGACATGAGTATTTCCCTTGGTGTTACGTTTAAACAATCACGAGTCGAAAAATCCACTCGCCTAAAATTCTGTGTTAATCAAGAGATGGGGGACGTTACAATATTTTCAAGGGGCAACACCGTCTTGTTGAATAATAAATCATCAGATAAGACCAAATCGGCTCAATATGACACATTTTTGCAGCCTGTATTCCGCCATGACTCATCCAGGGTGGAATTAAAAATGCCAACAAATCTAATTTTTAGACTTGCTGGCATCTTGGTTTTTAATCAGGTGTAGGGCTATTACAGCGGAATACGACCATTAAAAGATAATGCTAAAGTGGTGCTATCAACGTACTCAAGCTCTCCACCCACGGGGACGCCATGAGCAATACGACTAATCACCACATTATGCCTTCTGGCCATATCAGCAATAAAATGTGCAGTGGCGTCACCCTCAACGGTCGGATTGGTAGCAAGAATAAGCTCGCTCACCTCATTCGACGTTAAATGGCGCTCAAGTAGCGCTAGCCCCAACTCTTCAGGACCTACACCGTCTAACGGCGATAAGTGTCCTAACAGCACAAAATAACGGCCATTAAAATGGCCACCAGCTTCAATAGCAAGCACATCAGCAGGCGTTTCAACCACGCAAATAATCCCAGTATTAATGCGACGATGGCTACTGCATATAGGGCATAAATCTTGTTCGGTAAACGTACGACAACTTTGACAATGTCCAACTTCAGACATGGCTTTTTGCAACGAATCTGCGAGCTTAAGGCCCACTTTACGTTCACGCTCAAGTAATTGAAATGCCATACGCTGTGCAGACTTAGGGCCGACGCCAGGCAACGCACGTAAAGATTGAATTAATTCATCGACCAAAGGACTAAATTTCATAAATTGCCAATACCTTAATAACTAAACTCATTGTAATGTCATGGTGAACCCGTCTTGTGATCGGCTAAGCCAATACGCGGAAACGCCAAAGCAATGCGATTATTGTCTGTGCAGCGTTTGAATGCAAAGATTAAAACCTCTGTTGCAATAAATGAAGCCACAATCGGCGAATTAACAGTGTTCTTATTGAAAACGTTAACTCTATGACCAGAGCCATCGTAGGTAGGTGAATTGCTCAACGATTACTTTTAGTAAAAAATTACCGTGATTACGGGAGCAGATTAATAATGAAACAACCTGTATCTACATCTATTTAAAAACCAAAAAACCAACTTAAAGACAACTCTATTGACTCATCTTTATGGCTTTAGACACAACCAGAAAATAAGGAATTAATTAACTTTGAGAGCCATCACTTTTCTTGTTCAATCCATCTGATATTCTACTGATCAGTACTTAATAGTGTCTGTGGGGGACATAAGGAAGACATTTACGATAATATTAAAAACACTTCCAATAGATGAGTTTCCATATAAAAGTGTCACCAATGCAAGGACTCAATATGCAAGATGTTTTACCACTATTAGGTAGTGGATTGGTTATTTGCGGAGCGCTATTACTTGCAATGGCTATCACACCGGTATGGACAATATTTCGCCGACTTCCAACCGGCGAATTGCGCCACAGTTGGGGTTTTCTAATTCTGCTGATCCTTTTTTTTATCATAGGTTATGTCATTTATGCAAAATTTAGCTTGGTGACATTTTCTCAACCACTTGATCTAGTGGTGCCGGTGATATTTTTTTGCGGAGCTATTTTTGTATTTGTTGTTTGTAGCCTGTCCCTCAAAACCACCAGTGACATTATGCAGATGCATGCCCTTAAACAAGAAAACATCACCGACTCATTAACAGGTATATTTAACCGCCGATACTTAGATCGTCGCCTGAAAGAAGAAACGCAAAGGGCGCAAAGTTATTCTAAACCACTATCCATCTTCCTTATCGATATCGACCATTTCAAAAACATTAATGATAAGTATGGTCATCAGATTGGTGACTTAGTTTTGAAAAATATCGCCCAGAACATTAAAATGTCGTTAAGAGAATCAGATATAGTGGCTCGTTATGGTGGTGAAGAGTTTATTGTCATCCTCCCGCTAACCCAAGTATCTACATCTTATACACTTGCTGAACGACTCAGGACTATTATCGAAAACATTCAGCTGGCACTGCCTAGTGAGTCTGAAATAGATATACTTTCCATTGGTGTCACAGTGAGTGTAG
>NZ_PJAP01001027.1:0-2621 GCF_002836795.1 Shewanella sp. 11B5
CAAAAACTTTGTCGGTTAACGTTTGGTTAACAAAAAATATACGTTGAGCAGTGCAATGAAAAAACTTAATTGTGGTGTCTGCTCAAATATTGAATTTTTAGAAAGATAACACTTTGGAATGAATAATTCCTCTACAAGAAAGGATTGACCATGACTGAACATTCCCTCGGTATTGTGGGTTGGCGTGAATGGGGCACTTTTCCTGATATTGGCAACGAAAGAGTCAAAATCAAAGTGGATACTGGCGCAAAAACATCTTGTTTACATGCGTTCAAAATAAAACCGTTTCAAAAAGAAAACCAAAAATGGGTTCGAGTCTGGCTTCACCCTGACCAAGGTTCAGATCGTGAAGTCGTCTGTGAATTCCATGTCTTTGATCGCCGAGATGTTAGTGACTCTGGTGGTCATGTAACGAAACGCTACGTGATAAAAACGCCGATCTTAATCGGTGACCAACTTTTTGACATAGAACTGACGTTAACCAATAGAGATCACATGAAATTTAGAATGTTATTGGGACGCCGCGCATTAGAAGGGCGTTTTTTGGTTAATTCAGCAGAATCATTTCTAGCAGGAGAATAACAAATGCATATTGCAATAATGTCGAGAAATAAGAATTTATACTCGACAAGTCGGTTAAAAGAAGCTGCTGAAGCTCGCGGTCATGTCATAAAAATTGTCGACCCATTAAAGTGTTATATGAACATCAATATGAATGCCCCTAGCATTCATGTTCGTGGTGAAGAACTACCAAAATTTGATGCGGTTATTCCACGTATTGGTGCATCTGTCACTTTTTATGGTACCGCGGTATTGCGTCAGTTTGAGATGATGGGCACTCACCCGTTAAACGAGTCTGTTGCTATTACTCGCTCACGGGATAAATTACGTTCATTGCAACTCTTGTCTCGTAAGAATATTGGTTTACCCGTGACTGGTTTTGCTAGTAAGCCTGCTGATATTCCTGATTTATTGGACATGGTTGGTGGTGCCCCTTGTGTTATTAAGTTACTTGAAGGTACTCAAGGTATTGGTGTTGTCTTAGCTGAAACTCGTAAAGCGGCTGAATCTGTTATTGAAGCATTTATGGGCCTAAAAGCTAACATCATGGTGCAAGAATATATCGCTGAAGCTGGTGGTGCAGATATCCGCTGCTTCGTTATTGGTGATAAAGTGATTGCTGCAATGAAACGCCAAGCATTACCCGGTGAGTTCCGTTCTAATTTACACCGTGGGGGTTCTGCTAGCATTGTTAAGTTAACGCCTGAAGAGCGTTCGACCGCGTTGCGTGCTGCCAAAACAATGGGTCTTAATGTCGCTGGTGTAGATATTTTACGTTCAAAACACGGCCCATTAGTGATGGAAGTTAACTCATCTCCAGGTCTTGAAGGCATCGAAAAAGCTACTGGTATTGATGTTGCTGAAAAAATTATTCAGTTTATTGAGAAAAACGTTAAATCCACAAGTTCAAAAACGAAAGGTGTTGGTTAATGGCAAAAAAGCATGAACCGTTTGTTATCGGTGATGTTAGCGTAGCGGCAGGTACTCAACAAAGTGTCAAATTGCCTGCAGCAAAACTGTATAACGATACACCGATGGATTTGCACGTTGAAGTGTTTCACGGCACTAAAGCGGGACCTGTTTTATTGGTTTGCGCAGCAATCCATGGTGATGAGTTAAATGGCATCGAAATATGTCGACGTTTGCTCGGTCGTGTTAATGCTAAAACCTTAACGGGAACCTTGTTAATTGTTCCTATCGTTAACGTGTTTGGTTTTATTCAACAATCTCGTTATTTACCGGATCGACGCGATCTAAATCGCTGTTTTCCGGGCTCTGCTAAAGGTGCGCTAGCGAGTCGTTTGGCCCATTTGTTTAGTAGTATTTTAGTTAAACGAGCAACGCATATTGTCGATTTGCATACCGGTGCTATCCATCGTGATAATTTACCGCAGATCCGTTGTGATACCGACGATGAAGTGATGCTCGACATGGCAAATGCTTTTGGTGCACCGGTGATAATGTCATCAAAAGCGCGTGAAGGTTCAATGCGCGGTTATGCTAACAGCCTGAATATTCCTTGTATTTTATATGAGGCAGGTGAAGCACTGCGCTTTAGTGATATGTCGATTAAATCTGGCGTTAACGGCGTTATCAATGTGATGCGCTGTTTAAGTATGACTAAAGGCAAAATTAAAACTAAAAGTACCAGTGTTAATGCCAGCCGCAGTTATTGGGTCCGCAGTGAGTCTGATGGATTAGTTAATATTAAGCTTAAATTGGGTGAGCGCGTCTCTAAAGGGCAGGTGTTAGCCAACATCGTTAACCCTTTGGGTGGTGAACCATCGCCTTTGCTCGCACCTACTGACGGAATTATTATTGGTAACAGTAATATTCCTGTTACCAATGAAGGCGAAGCCTTGTTTCATATCGCGCAATTTAGCGGTGACGAGATAGAAATCATCAACGATAACCTTGACGATTTTATGCAAGAATACGCTTAATTTCTTTTGCATTGGCGTTTTTAGTTATTGGCTCAGTTGTCACTCAAGTAGGTATGGTTAACGGATTGGACATATCACTTGGGTTATTCGAGCGTCTGATTAACATGTAGGGCATAC
>NZ_PJAP01001028.1:0-2621 GCF_002836795.1 Shewanella sp. 11B5
GCTCCGGTTGACGCCAAAACATATACCCTGGCAAAGATTGAACCGCGCTAAAAGTACGCTGAACTAAGCTAGAAAACTCTGCCATATCACGAGGCGACCACGTCGGCATTAATGGATAAACCGCCGTTAAAAAATCCTCATAGTGAATAAAATCCTGCAATTGCTGGGCATCATAATGACTGAGCACTATTTGAAGTTGAGGCGCACTCCAATGCGACAAATTACCACTGTCGTTGATAAGCGCCAGATTTCGGCGATGGAACTGTTGCCACCCCAAATCGAGCTGTTGGTAATGCTGCGCAATACACCATAACAGATACAAATCCGCTAGCCATTCATGCTGATATTCTGTTAAAGAGGAGGATAAAATGCTGCCTTGTAGTGCAATGTTATATAAATGACCTATTTCGTGCCACAAGGTTAATTGTATTTGGTTGGCTAATGGTAACTGATAAGTTTTTAAGCCAATAGCGCCACTTTGCTCAGCCATATTGTTAGCTGGATTAATAACAATAACCCCTGCTATTTTTTGATGCTCAGCAACCAGCACCATCGCACTTTTACGTCCAACTGCGCGGCGAATATTGGCAGCTGAAAAAGCCGTTTGTTGTTGTAATGAAGCAGGGAGTAACGCAATACACCTTACCAGTGTAGATAAAGAACATATTAGCGCCTGTTTGGTTGCTATTGGGATAAAATAAGCTTGGGGAATGTTATCACTCGCCAAGCCATCTTCAACCATAACCGCTGTGGTTTTTAGTTGATTTTTAACCACAGACTGAGACGTAATAAGCTGGCTGGCATTAACAAAGTGACAAACGAATAACGGTGTGCAAACAACGCTACAGCTTAATAACTTGAGTAATGACCGTTGCCAGTATCTAAACATCAACTATTTTTGTGACATAATATTTTGAATAATCGCAGTTGTTGATACACCGTCCTCAAATCCGAGCACTTCAACCTTGCCACCTGCCGCTATCACTTCAGCACCACCAGCAATATCTTCCACTTTGTAATCGCCGCCTTTAACTAAGGAGTCTGGCAATAATCGCGTAATAATACGTTGTGGTGTGTCTTCAGTGAAAGGCACCACCCAATCTACCGATGCTAAGCCCGCTAAAACAGCCATACGACGGTCGACAGGATTAACAGGACGTCCAGGGCCTTTTAAGCGCGTCACCGAGCTATCATCATTTACAGCAACAATAAGACGATCACCTAAGGCTTTGGCTTGTTGTAAATAGCTCACATGGCCAGCATGCAAAATATCAAAACAACCGTTAGTCATGACAATACGCTCACCGCGTAAACGTGCCTGATCCATCGCATAAGCTAATTGATCTTCTGTCATTACCCCAAAACCAGACTCGCCATGGTTAAGGGCTAACGCTTGGATCAGTTCAATGCGGCTAACCGTTGAAGTGCCTAGTTTACCCACAACCACACCCGCGGCAGTATTGGCTATCGCACAAGCTTGCGCTAACGAAGCACCCGCAGCAATTGAGGTCGCTAAAGCAGAAATCACCGTATCACCAGCGCCCGTAACATCATGAACTTCACGTGCAACGGTTGGAATATGCAATTCTGGTTGGTTTTGCGACACTAACGTCATGCCCTTTTCTGAGCGAGTCACTAAAATGGCTTCAAAGTCGTGCAACTTGATCAGTTTCTGGGCTTTTTCGATTAAATCATCTTCGCTGGTTACCGTACCGACAACCGCTTCAAATTCACTCATATTTGGGGTGATTAATGACGCGCCATGATAACGAGCAAAATCATGCCCTTTTGGATCAACTAAAACCTTTACCCCTTTGGCTCGCGCTTTAGCAATAAAATCCTTTGGCTCATCAATGGCGCCTTTGGCATAATCGGACAATACCAATACATCAACATTATCTAAAATGGCTTCGCTTTGCGCGAATAATGCTTGGCTAGTCGCTTTATCAAATTGCTCTTCAAAATCTAAGCGGATTAACTGTTGATTACGCGACAATACCCGTAATTTAGTAATTGTCGGCTTGTCTGCTACCGTTAACCATTGCGGTTCAACGCCAAACACTTTTACCCCTTGGGTTAATGCTTGTGCGGTTTCATCTTGGCCTACTATGCCCGCTAACTGGACATGTCCACCTAATGTCGCAATGTTTAATGCCACGTTGGCGGCGCCGCCGGGTCTGTCTTCAATTTGATTAATTTTAACAACAGGTACAGGGGCTTCGGGTGAAATCCGTCCCGTAGGGCCTACCCAATAGCGATCTAACATCACATCGCCAATCACTAAAACGCGCGCATTTTCAAAAGCTGGGAGAGAAACCTTCATAGTGTATTCGCTGTCTTGTAAAAATTTAACCGTGATTGTACCTAATTTTCATCTAAATATGAGTTAGAATAACAAATAATTTTTTGTGAACTAGACGAGTTGTCCGTGGTCGAGAAAGCCGAATTTTCTTCTGATTTATATCATCCTAAACATTGGCCTATGTGGTTTGGCGTCGGTTTAATGCGTTTAAGCTTGCTATTACCTCTGTCTTGGCAAATGAAAATTGGCCGTGGCATTGGTCGATTAGTCATGAAAGTTGCGGGCGGAAGAACCCACACCGCTAAGCGTAACATCGATT
>NZ_PJAP01001029.1:0-2609 GCF_002836795.1 Shewanella sp. 11B5
ATTAAGCAAACGCATCAGAGTGTTATTTGTGTGCTACATGATGCCGAGCTAGCGTTAGCAAACTTTGATCGTATTATTGTCATTAGTGATGGCAAAGTAGTACTAGATGACAAAGCGGGCCAATTATCTCTGGCTCATTTATCACAGCATTATGCTTTAGCTGATTCACCAAAGCATGTAGTGGCATAAATATGAATATGTCGATGCTGCTAAACTATTTATCTTCATTCTATCCCCGATTTTATAATGCCTAAAATGATTGCTTACAGTCGTTACTCTTTTGTAGGGCATTGGCAGAAAATCACTCTGTTGCTTTTACTTATGGTCTCCGTGTGTTGGTTTTTTGCCGATACTGAGGTGATTGCACTCGATCCTTGGGCAGAGCTTGGCCGCATGTGGCAAGGCTTCGTGCATCCTGACTTTTTCGCGACAGAGTATTTACTTGATGCGCTGTGGCAAACCATTAGTTTTGCATTGCTTGGGATTACGATTGGGTTGCTATTGGGTTTTCCACTCGCATTGTGGTATCAACATCCTTTGGTTGCGGCAATGTGTGCATTTATCCGTGCTATACATGAGATATTTTGGGCATTGATATTCTTACAGATATTTGGTCTTTCAGCCATTACCGGTATTTTAGCAATAGCGCTTCCTTATGCTGCTACTTTTGCTCGTGTGTTTGCAGATATTTTACAGCAGGCACCAATGCATACCTTATTTTCACTGCCTAAAGGTACCGATAAACTGTCTGCATTTATATATGGTCGATGGATGCACATGTATCCGCAGATTGTCGATTATATTCGTTACCGTTTTGAGTGCGCGCTTCGAAGCAGTGCCGTGTTAGGCTTTATTGGTATGCCAACATTAGGGTTTTATTTAGAATCCGCTTTTCGTCAGGGGCATTATCAGCAAGGTGGTGCACTATTAATCTTATTTGTGTTGTTAATTGGTAGTATACGTTTTTGGGCTAAACCGATAATGCTTTGGCTGTATTTACCGCTTGCAGTGTACTTCTTACCCCCCATTCCTGTTATCGACTCACAACTCATTTGGCGCTTTATCAGTGTCGATGTTTTACCGCCTATGCTTCAAGGGCAACCATTTTTGAGCTGGTTTGACACTGATAAACTGTCGCAGCTTGTTAACTGGAGTTATACATTAATCAGCCAGCAAGTGTTTCCCGGGATGGTCGCGACCTTAGTTCTGGCTTTTTGTGCCTTGGGATTAACCCATGTGCTAACGCTGGTATTATTGCCTTTTAATACTCGTTTGATGATGCCAAAAGTGGTTATTTTAATCATGAGGGCGGTGAATTTAATATTACGTTCATTGCCTGAGTATTTATTGGCTTTTGTGTTTATGATGCTATTAGGGCCGTCGATGTTGCCAGCGATTATCGCGTTAGCGCTGCACAATAGTGGCCTGATGGTCTTTTTAATGTCACGTCAAGCCGACAGTGTTAACGTTCCGCTGACGTATCGACCTCGGATTGATCAGTACAGTTATTTGGTGCTGCCAGCTATATACCCTCATTTTATGGGACTGTTGTTTTATCGATTTGAAGTGATTATCCGTGAAACGGCCATCTTGGGCATGCTTGGGGTAATGACATTAGGCTTTTATGTCGACAGTAATTTCTCTGAAATTCGTTTTAGTGGGGCATTATTGCTGCTGGTGTTCACTGCGGGTTTGAATGTGGTGGTGGATTATTTAGCGCGACGATTATTGCATTACCCTCGCAACCGTTTACAGACTTGCTAAAGTATCTTGGTTTAGAGCGATAGAAGGTAGCGTCATTGCTCAAGCAGGTAACTGTTTGAGCAAAATAGTCAGTTTACTCATCTTTTTATTTACTCGAATTCAATCATGTTTATCACTGAGAGATAATTTGATGAATTATATTATTAGCAATCGTGACTGCAACGGCAATAAAAATAACCCCAACGAGTAGATCTATAATGGTATTGGCCGCGAGCAATTTTTGTTGTACTCGAGGTTTTGATAGGATCAGTGCGAGTAAGCTAAACCACGCCAATGACAACACAAATAATAATACCGTGGCGGCAATTTTTGTTTGGTAATTGACTTGCGGTGTAATTAATACAGAAAATAAAGTAATAAAAAATATGAATGCTTTAGGATTCAGTAGGTTGGTATATAGTCCAATTTTAAATCCCTTTAATGATGATATCAGCGCCGCTTTTGCCACATTTTGCTGCATTGATGGCGTGTCTGAATTACGGCGTTTGCTGATAATACTGGTGATCGCTGATTTGAGCGCCCCATATCCCATCCATGCTAAATAGCTACTGCCAATCAGTTGCACGGCCATAAAGGTAATATGAGACTGTTGGATCATCACACTGATGCCCATTAACGACAAAAAAGTGTGAATTAAGATAGCGACAGTAATGCCTAAGGCGCAATAAAGCGAAGTTAAGCGTGTTTGCTGCGTAGCCATTTTAACGATAATGGCAAAGTCAGGTCCTGGGCTCATTAATGCCACAATGTGAATAACCGCTAAACCCGCCAATAAAGTCATGTCCATATATATTCCGTTTTTTATAAATTCAAGCTGGTGAGATTTTGTTGATATCTATTTGTTC
>NZ_PJAP01001030.1:0-2608 GCF_002836795.1 Shewanella sp. 11B5
TCAAAGCCAGCTTTGAGAAACGTATCGAACAACGTACCGTCAAAGCTGTGAAATAAGGGAGACAACACCATGGCACTGACCAGAGAACAACTCGCCCAGCGCGTAGCAAAAGAATTACAAGACGGTTTTTACGTTAATTTAGGTATTGGTATCCCTACCCTTGTGGCTAACTATATTCCACAAGGCATGCAAGTGATGCTGCAATCAGAAAACGGTTTACTCGGCATGGGCGAGTTTCCGACAGAAGAAAACATTGATGCCGACCTTATCAACGCCGGCAAACAAACGGTTACCGCAGTTGCTGGGGCGTCATTCTTTTCATCAGCAGAAAGCTTTGCGATGATCCGTGGCGGCCACGTAGATCTCACCGTGTTAGGCGCATTTGAAGTTGATGTTAACGGCTCTATTGCCTCATGGATGATCCCAGGAAAACTGATTAAAGGCATGGGCGGTGCAATGGATTTAGTCGCTGGCGCTGACAACATTATTGTCACCATGATGCATGCAGACAAATACGGCAATTCAAAGTTATTGTCAAAATGCGAACTGCCATTAACGGGTTATGGTTGCATTAAACGCGTAATGACAGATTTAGCCTTTATGGAAATTAAAGATGGCGCCTTCCATTTACTTGAACGTGCCCCTGGCGTGTCTGTTGAAGAGATCGTAACAAAAACTGCTGGTAAGCTAGTGGTGCCTGAGCATGTGCCTGAAATGACCTTTTAATTAATCTTAAACGGTTAATATAACAAAGCCCGCCACTCTGGATATACTCAGTGATGCGGGCTTTTTGTATTTTTTAAAATGACAACTAACTAAAAGTACCTATCGCTTCGTTGGTGTGACCGTTAATTTGCAGAAAACCTACAAGGTTAAAGGCGCAAGCAATTGATCATCTGCTGGAATAATCAATACGTTACTGCGCATGCGCTCTAAAACCAACTCGGCAGTATTGCCTATAATCCGTCCTAATAATCCTTCTCGCTGCCGAGCACCAATCACAAAATATTTACTCTTCAATCTGCAGGCTAGCTCAAACAAGCACAGCTCAGGCTCACCAGCAATAATATGGATACACTCAGGATCCATATTAAATTTAGCAATCTGTTTTTGATGATCTTTATATGCCTTTTTAACAAGAGCATGTGTATCAATCAAATCCATATCTCGTAATATTTTGGGTACCCTAAGCACAAAAGCTAAATGTAATTTGGTCCCTGTAGCTTCTGCAAGTTGCTTACCATATGCCACCACAACGCTATTGAGCTGTTGTTTAATAGGATCATGAGTAGCAAGATCGACAGCCATCAACGTTGCATTGCCTTTATTAAGTGGATTATCGGTTAACAATAATAACGGGATCCGCGTATGGCGTATCAGCTGCCAGTCAGTGGGTAAATAATGGTCGGCATGATGTACAGCCTTCACCATAAGATCAAACCCATGACGAATAGAATGATGACAGGCATGTTCAAATAAATATTTGCTCCACACCATGTGTACCGGAATATCTTCACCTTTAAGATCCACGAGATGCTGCTTTAATTCAGCTTCTCGTTGATCCATTAACTGTTTTTGAGCAACGCTGACTAAACGAGGGTTATAACTTTCAGGACCACTAAAATAAGCATAAGAATAAGCAAAGACTTCCGCATTTTTGTTCAATTGCTTTGCCAGTTGCAAACCGCTGGCTACTGCGTCGGTATGCGCCTGTTCCATTTGTGCAATAATAAACACTTTGTCCATTTAAATCTCCTTATACAAGCCAATTTTTACTGTGCAAAACGCTTGAAAACAAATCAATTTACTCCATTAAACAAACATCTATCGGTAAGCTTAACAAAGCTGATGAGTAGGCTTCCCCAACTAATTATCTCGCTAATACTCCACTAGCAAAAATGAAGTTAAAAAACTGAGCAAAACATGAGCAAGTAACTATTTTTAGATTAGCCAATAGCGTAAGTTTGTGCTCAAGTATCGGTACAAAAGTTGATCGAAATCAACTTTCGTAAAGCAATATGAATCGATTATATATTAACCAACTTAGCGCAGGGATATGGCAATAGACAACTTTGTTATGTCACTCATTCTGGTTGCTGGTAGAGTTTTGGATGAACTTAGTGACCGACAAAGAGGCCAATCGCAGTAGGAGAAGCCACTGCGAGATTAATACTCCAATGGAATGCTTTTTTGAAGCCTGAAGTAAAAAAGGATACCGATATGTGGTTGTTCCAGTTTTTCGGGAGCCGATAAAAAGGTCAAAATTACAGTACCTGATATTACAGTGATACTACGCTACTCAATATAATGATGGGCTGATGCCAAATTAATCTAAATGTTTATATTGGAATGCTCCTAAAACCTTGGCCAATAATTGTTGACCACTACCTTTGGATCTTCCCTTTAATACACGGTGATGTTCTCAAATGGTGGTATTAAAAAAATGTGATTAGGTGATAACTAACACTATGAATATATAAACTTTTTAGTTTTCACCACATTGAAGAAAAATAATTTTTGATGATGCCGTAAGCAATTAAATACCATAATATTCGTCACTCGAAGTTATAAATAAATTGGTCTATCTGGACAGGAATTCTCTGAAGTG
>NZ_PJAP01001031.1:0-2606 GCF_002836795.1 Shewanella sp. 11B5
GTGGCTAAATATGCAGTAAAGACTGCATGTTATAAGTTCTATATCTTTCTCTCATGATTACATGCAGAACGAGCTAATAAAGCGCTAGCGCTAAAACACGCTATAAAGTGTACTTTAATAACTATTAAAGTGCACTTCTTTTATCAAATCAGCAATATGCTATTTTATTTATATAACTTGTATCATGCAGGCTAATTTTTGCAGACCACTACAATTACCATTACCATGTTGTATCGTTAGAGTGTATTTAAAATTTACTGCTAATAACAATTCTTTAATCAGGTGGCCAAATCTACATAAGTCGATAGAGGTTAAGCATGTATAGTCTGTAGTAGATTCATTTGAGTTGAATGTTAGCTATGTTTCATCGATGATTTACTCACCATACAAAAGTGGCGTCTACGATGACTATTATTACAATTAAGCATAGCATTTTACATAATTCGATCTCTACCTGCTTTTTCTTTTAACTTGTCATAGAAAAAGTTGTTATATTGGTCATTATTTCAATTTAGGTAGGATTTGTATGAGTGCTAAGTATGGTCGGGGTAAGTTTGATGCCCACGAAAATTATATCCGCTATATGAATATGTTAGTAGCTAGTGAGCAGTTTGATGGTATGCCTAATGCAGTTTCTGACAACAAGATAAACTGGCAAGTGAGTAGTGGGAAAACAACTTCTTTCTATAAGTATTATCTACAGAGGTGGGATTGGTGGGCAGCTAAAGCAGATAGTCTTGGCCTAGATGGGCAAGGTAATGAAAATGAACGCTTTACTATCGCGGCTAGAATTATAAATCCCACAGGGTATAGAGCTTGTCGTTTGTGTGGCGAAGATTGGAATGTAGGTTATTTTTATCTAAATGATCGACTGTTTAAAAAGTTGGCTAAACAATGCCCTAAAGGTGCCTTCTTCAAATGGCAGCCTATTGATTCAGCAATTCATGAATTGAAAAAGTATCTTAGTCTTCAAGATCTAGAAGAAATATTTTTTAAGCTGTTTCCTGAGAGAGTAAAAGTATTTGAAACGCACGGTATATCAAAGGAAGCATTTGAAAAAACAAACCATTTCAATTCAAAGGCTTGGTTAACCCCTGGGTATATGGGAAACCCGCCTGATAGACTTGATGGGTTCCATGATTACCATTTTGAATGTAGAAAAAATAATGATCCAGGTCGATTCGACTCAAATATGAGGACATACAATCACGATAGAAGAAGTTTTGAGTTTTGGGCAGAAGGTAATTGGATGGTTGCTGATACTCTTTATAATGCGGCAGGACAAGGCCATTGTGTTTTATGTCCCGAGGGTTCGGCAAGTATTAAGGTTAGTCCAGATCATATTGGCCCAATTTCGTGTGGCTTTAAACAGTTACCATTATTTCAGCCAATGTGTTCAGCTCATAATAGCTCGAAAAATAGACGCTTTACTAAGAGTGATGTAAATCTTCTTTTAGATTATGAGGTTATGACAAATAGTTCTGTAGCATCATTTCAGGTAAGGGCACATTGGGATAAGCATAAAATGCATATGCTCAACGACTTTGATACCCGAGCACTAAGTAACTCAATGAGAACGCTTCAGGATTCATATTTCCGAATTTTGTGTCATTTATGGCAAAATGGTTATGTTAGATTCATTTGTACTTTACTTGGACCAAAGCACGCTTTTGATAGCGTAATATTTAAAGAGCTTGATACCAGTGAATTGACCTTTAAAAGCTATACAATAACAAAAAAAATAACTCCAAATAGAAAGAGTTTATTTGTACGCAGTATAAGAATCGCATTAGAGTCTATAGCTGAGTATACATCTAAAGGTGTTGCTGATAGAAAGCTTGTTAGGAATGACTTAGAAGATAATAGCTTGTTTATTTATACAATGTTAGAGAAAATGAAAACTGTCGGTTTTCACGGTATGGATCAGACTTGGAGTCAGCAGTTTCCTTATTCAACAAGTCTTGAAGGAAAAGAAAATATCATTTCATATTTAACAGAAAGTGAAGAAGTTCCAGTCCAACCAGAGGATGTATTGCGTTTTCAAATATTAAAAGAGTGCGTCGACTCAATAGGAATTAACGCACAGATCAGAGCAATTTAATGAATTATAAAGCAGTGGTCTTTAAAAACTTATAAAGAGACCACTTTCCACTTATCCAGTTTGAATAGTTGCTACGATATTCTGTCGATTTACTGTCAAAGCTAAGCCCCATAAAGGCTTCTGCAATATTAATAGGGGCTGCTAATGAACCTGAAATCACTAATTGTTTAGAGTTCTTCCTTCTTCCTAAGCATGGATTTAGTAACGATAAGGGTTTGTCAAATTGATGTTTATGGTTTAATGTCGCAATTAAGAATACACGTCTTCTCATTTGAGGGACGCCGTATTCTTCAGCATTAAGTTTCCAAACAGGACTGTTAACAGTGTAGCCAATTTCTTCAAGGCTGGTTATAAGATCCTTTATTACCTGCCCTTTTTTCATGGTTAAAAGTCCTTCTACATTCTCTAATAAAAATATTGAAGGTTTTAACTCTTTTGCAAAAGTAAGATAGTTGACGGCCAAATCATTTCTTATGTCATCATGATTTCGAAATCCGGCATGAGA
>NZ_PJAP01001032.1:0-2599 GCF_002836795.1 Shewanella sp. 11B5
CATGTTGCTGATTTAATGCAGACGCAAGTGATGACCGTATCTGGCAACGATAAAATTGCTGATCTTGTTGAGTTAATGGTTGTCGACAGAGAGAAGCTGTTTCCTGTTACTGCTAGTGGAATGTATACCGGAAGCCGCTTTATGAGTTATGAAGAACGCTTAAGACATGCTTCTGCGAATAAACCGAGTAGTTTTCCTGTGGTGAATGAAGGGTTATTGCTTGGGGTTATTACTCGAGAACAGATAGCCACTAAAATTTGTTCGGTGATGGGATAGTTAACTCAATCGATAACGCCTTTAACGAGCCATCTAGTGGTTAAGTAAAGGCGTTATCAAATACCATTAAAGCGTTTTACTCATGCGTCTTGCTTCATTTAGGACGCAATCACGCAGCGGATTATCACCCGCATCATTACGCCATACAAAAGACAATTGACGCTGTAGGTTAAGCTGTGGTGTATCAATAATAACCAGCTTACCTTCAGCAACATCTTGCTCTACGGTAATATGGGGCAGGCAGCTTAAGTAAGCCCCATTTCTGACTAATGCCTTTAACAGCAGTACATGTTCGTATTCTTTCCACACATTGAGCTTTTCAAGCACGCCGTGGATAGCGCCCTCAAAAATACGTCTAGTACCAGCACCTTGCTCTCTAAGTACCCATTTTGCTTGTTCCAATTGCGCTAAACTAATTTTTTCAGCATTGGCATAAGGGTGATGCGGCGCAGCAACCACCACAAGATGGTCATCAATCCACTTCTCTTGATGTAAGCGGCTATCGTCGTTACGCCCCTCAATAATACCAAGGTCATAGTCGTAGTTTATTAAGCCTTCAACAACGTGTTCGGTGTTTTCAACCTCAAGATCAATCCTTAGCTCTGGAAAATCATTATCAATTTTACTGATTAAGTTCGGCAATAAATATTCAGCCGCAGTTTGGCTTGAACACAACTTAAATTGACCACTAATTACGTGTTGTTCATGTAAACCAAATTGAATTTGTTGTGCATCTTGAAGTAATTGGCGTGCTTTGGGTCTTAACCAATTGCCCCAATGGCTTAGGGTTAGTCGGTTGCCTTGTCTAATAAACAGCGGACGGTCTAATAAATTCTCAAGCTGAGAAAGTGACATACTCACCGCTGATTGGGTCATCGATAACTTTCTAGCAGCTGCGCTCACACTTTCAAGACTGGCCACAGCATCAAAAACGGTAATTTGTTTAAGCGAGTATTTCATATCAGCGTAATATATCCGTTTTATGAATCATGTAAATATCAATAAAATTGATGTTTAATAGTATATGTTTCAATAAGTAAAACGGAAGGGTGTTGTATAGGCAAGTGACTTATAGAAACTTTGCAACTGAGGGTTAGTTTTGATTACAAATAAACAATAATTTATCTGAAGTGAGACAGGAAGATAGCGATATATGCGATGAGCATAATGCTTTTAGTTGATCAATATTTAGGCTTTATGACGAAAATGAAACAAAAAACCAGCCGAAGCTGGTTTTTATAATAGACAAATGTAGAGTCTATTCATGCAATTTATTACTGTACGTTTTCGCTGTCGCTAAATTCGCCAGCAAATAATACTGAAGATAAGTAACGCTCAGCAGCTGAAGGCAATATCACCACAATGGTTTTGTCTGCAAATTCGGGTAATGCAGCAATACGGTTCGCGGCAACAACAGCAGCACCAGAAGAGATACCGACTAAAATACCTTCTTCTTTCATTAAACGACGAGCCATTTCAATAGACTCTTCGTTAGTAACAGCTTCAACACGGTCAATAATCGACAAGTCTAGGTTACCAGGGATAAAACCAGCACCAATACCTTGAATCTTATGTGGACCAGGTTGAATCGGTTGGCCTGCTAATGCTTGTGCAATAACTGGTGAGTCAACTGGTTCAACAGCAACAGAGGTAATAGTTTTACCTTGTGCTTTAAGATAGCGGCTTACACCTGTTAGCGTACCACCAGTACCCACACCAGCTACGAATACATCGACTTCGCCATCAGTATCATTCCAGATTTCTGGACCAGTGGTTTTTTCGTGAATTTCTGGGTTAGCAGGGTTATCAAATTGACCTAGTATTAAGTATTTTTCAGGCGCTGACAGACGAATTTCTTCAGCCTTATCAATAGCACCTTTCATACCTTTAGCGCCTTCAGTTAGCACTAAGTTTGCACCTAATGCTTTAAGCAATTTACGACGCTCAAGACTCATGGTGTTTGGCATGGTTAAAGTTAATTTATAACCACGTGCAGCAGCAACATAAGCAAGTGCAATACCGGTGTTACCTGAAGTAGGTTCAATTAACTCGATATCTTTGGTGAGTAGGCCTTTCTTTTCAGCATCCCAAATCATGTTGGCGCCAATACGACACTTAACACTAAAGCTTGGGTTACGTGCTTCTACTTTAGCGAGTACCTTGCCGTTACTGACGCGGTTTAAACGAACTAGCGGTGTGTTGCCTAAAGTATATGAATTATCTCTTATTCACATCTTCCCCTTCCTTCTAATTTTTTTTTTTTTTTTTCTTTTCTCTTCTTTTCTTTTTTCTTTTTCTTTCTTTTTTCTTTTTTTTTCTTTTT
>NZ_PJAP01001033.1:0-2595 GCF_002836795.1 Shewanella sp. 11B5
ATAGGCGGCTGATCTGCACTTCGTTAGGGTCAAACGTTTCACGATGAATACTGTGAGCTTTAAACAATAAATCATTCATAGGCAGCGCAAACAATGCTTCAATTTGTGCTTTTTGCCAATCGTGACGAACTTCAGCTAACGACATGGATCATTCCTTTATTTTGATTTTATGTTGGCTAGGATACCCTGAGCCCGTAAACTGTCAACGCAGCAACCACTTTACGCTTTACTAGCGGTCAAAAAAAGAGCACTTATAATTATGCCACTTTCCGATACAAATACCACAATCGATTATGCTTTCGATGCACAACATATCTGGCACCCATACACCTCTATGACCCAGTCTCTGCCTGTATATGGAGTCGTTTCAGCACAAGGTTGTGAGTTGACTTTAGATGATGGAAAAGTACTTATAGATGGCACCAGTTCATGGTGGTCTTGTGTGCATGGTTATAGTCATCCGACCATTTTGGCCGCTATGCAAAAGCAGCTATCACAGCTCAGTCATGTGATGTTTGGCGGCATAACCCATCAGCCAGCCATTGAGACCTCAAAACGCTTAGTGCAGATGACCAGCGATAACTTAACTAAGGTTTTCTTAGCTGATTCAGGCTCAATTGCTGTGGAAGTTGCGCTAAAAATGGCGCTGCAATATTGGCAGGGGCGAAACCAGCCGCAAAAGCAACGGATTATGACTGTAAAAAGTGGTTATCATGGTGATACTTTTGCCGCGATGAGCGTATGTGATCCTGATGGTGGAATGCACACCATGTTCGGTAATAATGTGACGAGACAAGTCTTTATCCCTGCGCCAACCTCAAAGTTTGACGAAACGTTGAATCAAACCGATACACTCGCATTAAATGCCGCATTTACGCAACACCATCAAGATATTGCTGCGGTGATTATTGAACCCATCATGCAAGGTGCTGGTGGAATGCGTTTTTACTCACCAGCTTATTTAGTTAAACTTCGCCAACTTTGCGACCAATACGATGTGCTATTGATATTAGACGAAATAGCTACCGGATTTGGCCGTACTGGCACCCTCTTCGCTTATGAGCATGCCAATATTGAGGCCGATATTTTATGTGTAGGTAAAGCCTTAACCGGTGGATATATTAGCCTCGCAGCCACCTTATGTAGTGACGAAGTGGCCAATGGTATTAGTGATTCGCCCGCCGGTGTGTTTATGCATGGCCCTACTTTTATGGGGAATCCATTGGCATGTGCTGCAGCAACCGCTAGCTTAGACTTATTGCTTGCCGGCGATTGGCAACAGCAGGTAAAAGACATTGAAACGCATTTAATAAGCACCTTACCCGCAGCCATGACGTCAAAAGAGGTTAAAGATGTACGAGTACTTGGCAGTGTCGGCGTAATCGAAATGCACTCGCCAGTGAATACCGCAGCCTTACAAAAAGCCTTTGTTGACTTAGGTGTGTGGGTAAGGCCTTTTAGCCGCTATATCTACATCATGCCGCCTTACACTATTAGCGCTGCACAATTAACCCAACTAACCTCGGCCATGTTGTTAATTGCCGATACCCTTATTCCTACCGAAGAGAATCAAACGTTGATTAGCCATGGATAATCAAAGCAGGTCTATTCACTGCTTGGGTAAGTCTCAATTTGGGCCCGTCTCAGCTTAGGTAGATCAAAGTTTAGCTTAATCTAATACCGATTGAGCGTGGGCAATAATGGCATCTGAAACGTCTTTATAGACACCTTTAAGTAAAATCCAATGGTGCCAGTAAAGCGTTTCAGTGATGATATGGTCTTTACATATGTGCACTAACTCACCAGTGGCTAGTTCTGGTTTAATTTGCGTTTTTGGTACTAAACAATAGGCAGCACCATGTTTAGCCATGGTCACAAAAGCATCTGATGAACGCACAGCATGTAATGGATATTCACCTTGCATCAAACCAAAATGCTGTTGAATATAACGTGTGTGCATATTGTCTTTATGATCAAACGCAATACCCGGTGCTTTTCTAAGGCTGTCAGCACTAATGCCGTTCGGGAAATAATGACGACTAAACTCAGGTGACGCCACTAGCAGATAGTCGACACAGCCTAATCGAGTTAATTGACAACCTTTAATCGGTGTAGATTGCACCGAAATGGCACCAAAAGCTTGGCCATCCTTTAATCGATTAATCGTACGAGCTTCACCTTCAATCAGCAGATTTATCTCAACTAAATGTGACTTAATCACTGGGGCTATTGCCGGAATGAGCCAAGTTGCCAAAGTGTCGGCATTGGTGGCGATATTCAGAGTTAACGGAGTCTGGGGCGAATGAGGCATAGCACTAGGAAGTACGTCAGCTTCTAGCTGTACCACTTGGTAATAGTGCTTTAAGAGCTGCTTACCTAAATCTGTAGTTTGAATAGGTTGGCTTCTAATCAATACTGGTTGAGCAAACTGTTGCTCTAATTGTTTAATCCGCTGTGACACCGCCGATTGCGATAAGCACAACACACCTGCTGCACGCTCAAAACTTTGTTCTTTAATCACACAACTCAATGCTTGCAGCAATTTATAATCAAGTTTACTCATTGTTTTACCAACTCATTAAATCCCCTGAAACC
>NZ_PJAP01001034.1:0-2586 GCF_002836795.1 Shewanella sp. 11B5
TTAGCTGATCGGTTAAGTTCATAATGAGATTAATATAAACGTACGCGACGTGCGTTTTCGCGAGAAAGCTTCTTAGCTAGACGCTTAACTGCAGCTGCTTTTGCACGCTTACGGGCAGTAGTTGGCTTCTCGTAAAATTCACGAGCACGCACGTCAGCTAAAATACCAGCTTTTTCACAAGAGCGCTTGAAACGACGAAGAGCTACGTCGAATGGTTCGTTTTCACGTACTTTAATAATTGGCATACGCCATCACCCCTTAGGTGTAGTTATGTTGGATGATTAAATCGACTAAACATTTTTAGTGACTTCACTCAAACCAAAGGCTATTTAAAATGGTGCGGAATTTTACACCGAGCGGCGACCATTTGTAAACCCCTGATTGATTTTCTCTTCGGGGAAATAGCTCACAGTTTCATTTTTTTAAATTTAATAAAAAACTAGCCGCTATATACCTCATCGCTTAAGTAACAAACTACTGTGCTAATGAGCCCGTCTTATTCAAGAAAACGCAAGGGCAGTATTACGATTACTCCTTGATATGTATATTTTAAATGCATAGTAACTGATTAGAATCTATCTTTAATTCGTGTTTGGCAAATTCAAGCTCTTGAATTGATTACTTACTTATATGGATAGGTATTTAATCGTTAAACATTGGAGTATTTTCGCTGAGACGGGTAGAATTGGCGGCCTTATTTTTAATGAAGACGAGAGATTATGCGGGTTATTGGTATTGAGACATCCTGTGACGAGACTGGAGTAGCAGTATATGACGATAAGTTAGGCTTGTTGTCGCATGTGCTATATAGCCAAGTTAAATTGCACGCCGATTACGGTGGTGTTGTGCCTGAGCTCGCCTCTCGTGATCATGTTCGCAAAATTGTGCCATTGATTAAGCAGGCTTTATCAGAAGCTAATTCAAGCCTAAATGATATCGATGGTGTCGCGTATACCAAAGGCCCTGGGCTAATTGGTGCATTGCTTGTTGGTGCTTGTGTAGGACGTTCCTTAGCGTATGCATGGAATAAACCGGCAATCGGTGTGCATCATATGGAAGGGCATTTATTGGCACCCATGCTGGAAGAAAATGCGCCTGAATTTCCTTTTTTAGCCTTGTTAGTGTCTGGCGGCCATTCAATGTTAGTGCAAGTTGAAGGCATTGGACGATATCAAGTGTTAGGTGAATCTGTTGATGATGCTGCTGGCGAAGCTTTTGATAAGACAGCCAAGCTCATGGGCTTAGATTATCCTGGTGGCCCTCGTTTAGCCAAATTAGCTCAAAAAGGCGTGCCTGCAGGATATAAATTTCCGCGGCCAATGACTGATAGACCAGGTTTAGACTTTAGTTTTTCAGGATTGAAAACATTTACAGCAAATACTATCGCTGCAGAACCCAATGATGATCAGACTCGTGCCAATATTGCCCGTGCATTTGAAGAAGCTGTTGTTGATACTCTTGCGATAAAATGCAAACGAGCCTTAAAGCAAACTGGTTACACACGTTTGGTGATTGCCGGTGGTGTAAGCGCTAATACCCGTTTACGTGAGTCTTTGGCTGAGATGATGACCAAGTTAGGTGGTCAAGTGTATTATCCTCGCGGAGAGTTTTGTACCGACAATGGTGCCATGATTGCTTATGCTGGTTTACAACGTTTACGTGCAGGACATATTGAGGGGCTAGAAGTTAAGGGGCAGCCTAGATGGCCTTTGGATACGTTGCCCGCAGTAGATTAATTGATGAGTTAGCGTGTTTGAGTTGGCATGATTGCTTTAAGTGATGACTTACTTTTAAGCCACCAAGAAAACCTAATACTATTTGGTATTGGGTTTTTTTATGGATTTTTTTCGTGTGACTTTACTTTCTTCGCCATGGCGCAAACGGCCAATATTGTCTTTGTGGCGGATTAAAATAAGGGTTGATAACATCGCAACAGGAAGAATAAAACGTTCGTCTAACCACCAAGTAAAAAAGGGCGCTAAAGTTGCGGTTGCCATAGCGGCTACAGAGGAATAACGCGTTAATAGTAAAAATACAATCCAAGTGAGGATGAGGCATAGCGCTAAATCACCGCCAATGGGGGCCATTGCACCAAAGGCTGTAGCAACACCTTTTCCGCCTTTAAAGCCAAAAAATATTGGGAATATATGCCCTAGGCAGGCGCTGACAGCGATAAAACCTAATGATGCTGCATCAAGTCCCATTTTATAGCCCAAATAAGAAGGCAGGGCGCCTTTGAGCATGTCAAAAAATAACACAAGAGCTGCAGAACTGACTCCACCAATGCGTAACACATTAGTGGCACCGGGATTGCCGGAGCCGTTGGTTCTTGGATCAGGTAAACCTCTTAATTTACAAACCAGTACGGCACTTGAGATCGAACCCGCTAGGTAGGCGCCAATGATCATCAAAATGGTGACTGTAACGGCGTTCAAATTGGTTTCCTTACTCTTCTTAGGGTATCATCGCGCATTTATTTGTGAGACAAGTCATTTTCAGTATCCACTGAAGCTGTCTTCGCGTTAACATTAACCATTTTGTTGATGTTAATTGAACAACAACGCCTATCCTACTGTTTTAATTCAT
>NZ_PJAP01001035.1:0-2573 GCF_002836795.1 Shewanella sp. 11B5
TGCCCAGTAATTTTTAGACTTGCTGCTAATGCTTCCCAATCGCTACGACTTGTTGGAGTACTCATTGTGACCTCGAAATAATAAATGGATTGATAAGCACCAAGCTACGCTAAAAAGCAGGTGCTAAACCTAAAATGTGTGCCACATAAAATGGATTATCGACACAATAACCTTGATGAATATTGTCACCTGATTATGCTCAACAGCAAGATATTTTCAATATATTTTACAAAATAGGCACATTTAGTTTAAATAAATGCACAAAACACTTTAACGTTCATTATTTTTGACATAGCATAGCGAATATTCGTCACTCATTATTTAATCAATTTGAGATGAATCCCTAGTAATTGTAGCTATCAATGTAGAGTCAATTTATGAGCGAATATAAGCAAAATGGAACTGGCGATTCATCGCAAACATTGCCGAATATGGCACATTTTTGGATGCCGTTTACTGCCAATAAGCAATTTAAGACTAATCCTCGGCTGTTGGTTTCGGCACAAGGAATGTATTACACCGATATTGAAGGCAATAAAGTACTCGATGCTACTGCCGGTTTATGGTGTTGTAATGCAGGCCACGGCCGCCAAGAAATTTCCCAAGCGGTAAGCCAACAAATTAGCCAAATGGATTATGCACCGTCTTTTCAAATGGGCCATCCGCTCGCATTTGAATTAGCGCATAAGCTCAGTCAGCTGAGCCCTGACGGATTGGATAAGGTATTTTTTACTAATTCTGGTTCAGAATCGGTAGACACCGCCCTAAAAATGGCGCTTTGCTATCATCGCGCCAATGGCCAAGCCACTCGTACTCGGTTTATCGGCCGCGAGCTTGGTTACCATGGTGTCGGTTTCGGCGGGATTTCAGTTGGTGGGATCAGCAATAATCGCAAAACATTCAGCCAACAATTACTCCAAGGTGTTGATCACTTACCTCACACGCTCGATATTGCTAATAATGCTTTTAGCCGCGGCTTACCGCCACACGGTTTGGATAAAGCCGAAGTGCTTGAGCAACTTATTACCTTACATGGCGCCGAGAACATTGCTGCGGTCATTGTTGAACCAATGTCTGGTTCTGCTGGGGTTATTTTACCGCCAGATGGATACTTAAAGCGGTTACGCGAAATCACCCAAAAGCACGGAATTTTATTAATATTCGATGAAGTGATCACAGGCTTTGGCCGAGTCGGTGCCGCCTTTGCCAGCGAGCGCTGGCAAGTTACCCCAGACATGATCACCACAGCCAAAGCCATTAATAATGGTGCAATTCCAATGGGCGCGGTATTTGTTAGCAATACCATTCACGACACCTGTATGCATGGTCCTGATGAATTAATAGAATTTTTCCATGGTTATACCTATTCCGGTCATCCGGTCGCGGCGGCCTCAGCACTTGCTACCCTGTCTATATATGAAGATGAACAATTATTTGAACGCGCAAAAGGGCTTGAATCTTATTTCGAGCAAGCGGTTCACAGCCTTAAAGGCTTACCAAACGTCATTGATATTCGTAATACCGGTTTAGTTGCAGGTATTCAACTGGCACCAAGTGATAAAGGCGTGGGTAAACGAGGTTATGACATTTTTGATCATTGCTTTAGGCATGGCGCGTTAGTGCGGGCAACGGCCGACATTATTGCATTATCTCCGCCATTGATTGTGGAAAAATCACAAATCGACGACATGGTTAATCACATTACCGATGCAATTAATGCTGTTGGTTAATGTTTTCTAAATACATATTTTGCTTAAAAGGATCCAGTTCATGCTTAACATCACTCATTTTATCGATGGGCAACACACCCCAGCCAGCCAACGTAATCAAACCATTTATGATCCTGCTACGGGGGAAACGCGTGGCCAAGTATCTTTGGCGAGTCACGATGAAGTGAGCTTAACGGTAGCGGTTGCCAAAAACGCTTATCAGACTTGGTCGCAAGTGACACCACTTAACCGTGCTCGGGTATTATTCAAGTTTAAAACGTTAGTAGAGCAAAATATTGATAAATTGGCCCAACTCATCACTCTTGAACATGGCAAAGTGTTAGATGATGCTAAAGGTGAAATTACCCGAGGACTTGAAGTTGTTGAGTTTGCTTGCGGCATCCCGCATTTACTCAAAGGTGAGCATACTCAACAAGTGGGTGGTGGCGTTGATTCATGGTCTGTTAACCAATCGTTGGGTGTCGTCTCAGGTATTTCACCGTTTAATTTTCCTGTTATGGTGCCAATGTGGATGTTCCCTATCGCAATAGCCTGCGGTAATACTTTTATCATGAAGCCGTCTGAAAAAGATCCAAGCGCAGTGATGTTCATTGCCGAATTACTGACGCAAGCAGGCCTACCAAATGGCGTGTTTAACGTGATTAATGGCGATAAAGAAGCTGTTGATGCTTTATTAACTCATCCCGATGTTCACGCAATTAGTTTTGTTGGCTCAACCCCGATTGCCGAATACATTTACAGCACCGCCTCTGCTCACGGTAAACGCGTGCAAGCATTGGGCGGAGCTAAAAATCACATGCTATTAATGCCAGATGCTGACTTAGATCAAGCCGTCAATGCATT
>NZ_PJAP01000249.1:0-9041 GCF_002836795.1 Shewanella sp. 11B5
AACAACATTTATTAAAATCATTAAAATTCATAAACTTAAACTTAAACTTAAACTTAAACTTAAACTTAAACTTAAACTAAGCTAACACACAGTACCAGGTAAACCTAATGGTTAAATTTGACTATGTGTTAATACGGTCTCGGTTGAATCATCGCTATGACTATCATCAAGCTGTTGTGCTTCACAGGCTGCAACATGACTTTGTTGCATCTTTAATGCGAGATATAAATCTGAGCGAATAGTAATACCTTCTTCGCCCGACACCATATCTGTTTGTTCAAACCAGCTAATTAACTGCCGCTTACGCCCTGCCAACACTAAACTGACACCACGCTTTCTTAATAACACATCGATGTCGGTCAGCATTGCCATTACGCTTAGATCTAAATGAGTAAAGCAAGGTACCGCATCTATAATCACACATTCGACCGTTTCAAGTTGGTTCTGCCGAGCAAAGCGTTCAAGTAGACGGCGCTTAAAATAGGTAGCATTAAAATAGGTCAGCGGAGAGTTGAACCGATAAATAAACACACCAGGTACCGATGAGGCTTTGTCGCTGCTATCTAAGCTGCGAATAATGCCTTTTGCATCCAGCCCCAACACTAGATCCGTCGGTCGCATAACCGTACGAAGAAACTGAAACAATCCTAATAACACTGCAAGGGTGATCCCAGGGATCACGCCAATAAAAAGTACTGCGAGGAAAGTGGTTAAAGCTAAATAAAACGCTTGGCGATCACGTAAACGTAAGCCCCAAATCGCTTTTAAGTCGATAAGGTGCACAGACGCTATTACTAATACTACCCCGAGCGCTGCGCTGGGAATAAATTCTAACGGCGCGGTTAAAAACACCGCCACTACGGCGATTAACACGGCAGCAATTACCGACACTAATTGAGTTTTGCCGCCGTTAGCATCGTTCACCGCAGTACGAGAATCTGCACCACTCACGGCAAAACCTTGCGATAAAGCGGATGCAATATTGGCTAAGCCTAAGGCTTTAAACTCTTTGTCGGCATCAATGTCGTAACCATTTTTAGCAGCAAAACTGCGCGCGGTCAGCATCATACTCACAAAACTAACCATGGCTAAGTTAAGTGCCGGCATCACTAATTCACGCGCAATACCAATGTTAAACACAGGAGCTTGAAATGATGGCAAGCCACCTGCCACGCTACCAATAACCGCCACATCATAATCGGTTAAATGAAAAGCCCACACCAATGCACCACCTACTGCAATTGCAAACATTGATGCTGGCCATGTCGGTTTTAACCGCTTCATCACAAAATAAACAACCACCGTCAGAATGGCCATCAACAATGTCGGTATGTGAGTTTGTGATAAGTAACTTGGCGCACCACCTAGGCGTTCAAGTAAGTATTTTTCATCAAAGGTAAAACCAAATATTTTCGAGAATTGACCAACAATAATGGTAATGGCAACACCGTTGAGTAGCCCCATCAGAATAGGTTTGGATAAGAAGTCGGCTAACACGCCTAATTTAAATCGACTCGCAATCAAGCACCAAAAACCAGTCATAACGGTCATGGTCATCACTAATTGCCAATGTTTTAGACTGTCGCCAGCGGCTAGTGGCGTCACAACAGCGGCAATTACCGCACACGTTGCAGCGTCAGGGCCAACGATAAGTTGTCTTGAGGTGCCAAATAAGGCGTAAATAAGCATCGGTAACACGCATGAATACAAACCTACTGCTGCATTGACGCCCGTTAACTGTGCGTACGCTATTGCAACAGGTAAAGCGACGGCGGCAACAGATAAACCTGCACGAACGTCATCTTTAAGCCAGCTTCTCTCGTAACGAGAAAAGGTTTCTAAACCAGGCATAAATCCATATAACCGACTCAGCAACACAACAACCTCAATAATAATAAAGTAGGTTGTTATCATAGTTTTATTTCAAATTAATTACGACATATTCACTAACGATAAATAAAATTTCATCCTCAACAAAACGCCAAGCGAGTTAAGCTTGGCGTTTTCGTCACTCATTTATGGCTAAACAAGATGGTTAAACAAGAATAAGTAAATCATGCACAACAACCAATATCGTTACTGCAAGCGTAATTGATATGTCTCTAAAACGCCTCAATAAAATGATTCTGTCAACATAAGGGTAAACGTAAAGATAAACACAAACGGCGCACATTATTCATTACAAAAATCAGCCGCAGTAAATGCTCCGTAACGTGGTAAACTAGCGTCGATTAAATTAGCATCTTCTGCAACACCTAAAGCACACGAGGTTCACGTGGTATCGCCATCAAAATCCGACTCATCTCCAGTCTCTGCGGGTATTCCCCACTTAGCTATGCTAATCCCTATGCTGGCCGCTATTGTTGCCATCACGCCTTTAGCTATCGATATGTACCTACCGGCTATGTCCATCTTGGCATTAGGTTTTGATACCGACATCACCACAGTGCAACAGTCACTCAGTATTTATCTTGCTGGTTATGCGTTAGGTATGCTGATTTTTGGCCCCCTTGCCGACAAAATTGGTCGTCGACCCCTAGTTATCTTTGGGTTGTTAGGTTTCACCATTATCAGCTTGTTAATTGCACTTAGTACCAGTATTGAACAGTTTTTGATATTGCGTTTTGCACAAGCTCTCATTGGTGCCGCTGCCACCGTTGTAGTACCAGGTTACATTAAAGAGATCTATGGCGACAATACAGCTAAAGGTATGTCTTATGTCAGCCTTATTATGATGTTAGCGCCATTACTTGCCCCAACGATGGGCAGTTTAATTATGGAACTCGGCGATTGGCACCTTATCTTTTTAAGCCAAAGTTGTTATGCCATCACATTATTGGCGTTAGTCTTATTCAAGCTAAAAATGCCCAGCGATAAAGACCTAGGCGGTCGTAGCCAAAAGACATTTTTAGGCGGTTACTACACAGTATTTGCTCGCAATGGTGTAAAACTGAATTTATCCAGCGGAGTATTAACGTCGTTTGCTTTCTTTTGTTACTTAACCGCTTCGCCATTTATTTACATGGAAGTGTTTAATTTAGATAAATCGCTGTTTGCGATTTTATTTAGCACTAATGTGGGAGCCTTGATGCTCGCCAACATTGTTAACTCTAGAGTGGTTACCCGGTTCGGATCTAAACGGATGTTGCATGTGTCAACATTCTTCGGGATTATTGCCGCAACGGGCTTGCTCGCGGTTAATTTACTTGATTTAAGCTATCACTTTACCGTGTTAATGCTTATCCCTTTAATGGGTTCGCTCGGGGTAATGTCGGTCAATGCCGACGCCATTGTATTAATGAAGTTCAAACAAGAAACCGGCACCGCAACGGCCGTTATCGGCACGTTAAGATTTGGTTTTGGCGCCGTCGCGGGGCCATTGTTGGCGTATTTTTATGATGGTAGCGCCGTGCCCTTTTCTGCACTGATGCTTGGTTCAATATTGCTAGTCGGTGTATGTCAGTTTTTTCAAAGCACTTTAACTAGAACTGAATAACACCACATATTCCCGTCAGAACATTATGTAAAGGCCACTATTTTAGTGGTCTTTTTATTGCCTATTTGTTGGCTTTAAACATTAAAAATAGCTTTCCTAAACGCCTATAGCCCTACGTAAACATCAAACTCGCCACAACAACTAAAAGCAGCCCATAAACATGAAATGATTTCAACCTTGATAAATAATTAACTAAAGGGGTTGCAGTAAAAATAAATTTACATAAGATGGAGGCTAGTTACTGATTCAGTAGCAATGAAACCAGCCATTGAATATTGCGACAGCAATTTCAATTTTCGAGTTTGAATTATCCTTCAAACTTATTGATTAAAACGATTACCGTCGTTGTATACAAGATACTGTTTACCATACGGTAACTTAACAAGGATTCATTTCATGGAAAAGCTTTCTGGCGCGAGTATGATCGTGCGCTCACTAATAGATGAAGGTGTCAGCCATATCTTCGGTTATCCCGGCGGTTCGGTGTTAGACATCTATGATTCTCTGCATAAAATATCTGGTATTGAACACATCCTAGTTCGTCATGAACAAGCAGCTGTGCACATGGCTGATGGTTATGCCCGTGCAACTGGCAAAGTTGGTGTCGTGTTAGTCACTTCAGGCCCTGGTGCTACCAATGCTATTACCGGTATTGCCACCGCTTACATGGATTCAATCCCACTGGTTGTGTTGTCTGGTCAAGTGCCGAGTAATCTGATTGGTAATGATGCCTTCCAAGAATGCGACATGATTGGTATTTCTCGCCCAATCGTTAAGCACAGTTTTTTAATAACAGACGCTAAAGACATACCCGAAACAGTTAAAAAAGCCTTTTTTATTGCCGCTACCGGTCGCCCTGGCCCTGTGGTCATTGATTTGCCTAAAGACTGTTTAAGCCCAGATATACTGCATGATTATGTTTATCCGGACAGCGTTAAAATGCGTTCGTACAACCCCACCACATCAGGTCATAAAGGCCAAATTCGTCGCGGTTTACAAGCCCTGTTGGCGGCTAAAAAACCGGTATTATATGTCGGTGGCGGCGCGGTTATTTCGGGTTGTGATGCACAAATTCTTGCCCTTGCTGAACGTTTAAATATCCCCGTCGTGAGTACCTTAATGGGCTTAGGCGCGTTTCCTGGCACCCATAAGCAGAGTTTAGGCATGCTAGGAATGCATGGTTTATACGAAGCGAATATGGCAATGCACAACACCGATTTAATCTTTGGTATTGGGGTCCGTTTTGACGACCGCACCACCAACAATGTTGAAAAGTATTGTCCTAACGCAACCATTTTACACATCGATATTGATCCATCTTCTATCTCTAAAACGGTTCGGGTCGATATTCCAATTGTTGGCTCTGCCGATAATATTTTAGACGGCATGTTAGATCTACTTGATGAATCAAAAGACACTAATGATGCTACCGCGATGGCTGCATGGTGGAGCGACATTGAAATTTGGCGTTCACGTAAGAGCTTAGAGTTCGATCGCACTACCGATAGAATCAAACCACAACAAGTTATTGAAACATTGTACAAACTCACCAATGGTGACGCTTATGTGGCGTCGGATGTCGGCCAGCATCAAATGTTTGCCGCGTTATATTACCCGTTCGATAAACCACGCCGTTGGATTAACTCAGGTGGATTAGGCACCATGGGCTTTGGTTTGCCTGCGGCAATGGGCGTTAAAATGGCGTTCCCTGAAGCTACCGTGGTGTGCGTTACGGGCGATGGTTCTATCCAAATGAATATTCAGGAGCTTTCAACGGCACTGCAATATGATACTCCGGTTAAAATTATCAACCTAAACAACCGTTTCCTTGGCATGGTAAAACAATGGCAAGACATGATTTATTCAGGTCGTCATTCCCATTCTTATATGGATTCTGTGCCTAATTTTGCCAAAATTGCTGAAGCCTATGGTCATGTTGGTATGAACATTAGTCACCCAGATGAACTTGAATCTAAGCTCGCTGAAGCGTTGGCGATGAAAGACAAGTTAGTGTTTGTTGATATCAGCGTAGATGAAACGGAACACGTTTACCCAATGCTCATTCGCGGCGGCGCGATGAACGAAATGTGGCTAAGCAAAACGGAGAAAAGCTAATGCGTCGTATAATTTCTGTATTACTTGAAAACCAACCAGGCGCATTGTCACGAGTAGTGGGATTATTTTCTCAACGTGGCTACAACATCGAAAGCTTAACCGTTGCGCCGACTGAAGATGTGACCTTGTCGCGCTTAAATATTACCGTGATTGCCAATGAAAATATTCTTGAGCAAATTGAAAAGCAATTGCACAAGCTTATCGATATTTTGAAAGTGGCTAACATCACAGAATCGGCCTACATTGAACGTGAAATTGCGTTGGTGAAAGTAAAAGCCCAAGGCGAACAACGCGAAGAAGTGAAGCGAACAGCTGATATTTTCCGCGGTCAAATTGTTGATGTTACGGCCAATCTATATACCATTCAAATGGTTGGCACCAGTGATAAAATTGATGCATTTATCCATGCTATTAGCGACACAACTAAGGTGATTGAAATATCACGTTCAGGCGTGGTCGGTTTAGCCAGAGGTGAAAAGTCAATGAGAGCCTAATGGCTTATTGATACAAAAAAGCAGAGCCCTATTGGGACTCTGCTTTTTTATTGGCTATTTAGTGCTGGATGGCGTGATAACACATTCACTGAATCATTAATTGAAATGATTCTTTAATAAAAAACGTTCAGCTCTCATGACGTTCAAATCACATAATCTCTGTATCACATAACCTCTATATCTTATGGCATTCAAACCTCAAAAAGTCCTGACGATTTCAAACTTATCAGCCAACCCAATCGAACACGGAAACCTTCCTGTAAATTAACTGTATAAAGGTTTGCTCACGACCGGCTTAGCTTCAACAATATAGCGATACTCAGCATTGCCACTCAATTGGTCAAACGGATAACAGGTTATCAAGGTTAAATGACTTTCAGCTGTTGGGGCCAGCACATCTAAGTCGGTTTCATGCACCACATGAGTGGTAGTAATTTGATATAACACTCGCTCACCTGCAGTGCTATAAAGCTCAATCATGTCGCCTACCTTAACGTATTGTAAACGCATAAAATGACTGTCTCGATGGCCGGCAATTATCATATTGCCCTGCTCACCCAACGCAGCTCCCGCTAACATCAACCCAGGCCCAAATGCTAAATTGCGCCCAGATGCCCCTGCTAATACGTACAAGTCACTGCCTAAAGGTTGCAAGCTATCATTGTGTTGTTGCAACACACGCATCTTAGCCACCGGATGAGTGTCTGCCCAAGACCAGGGTTTATGCGGTTGGCTATCGGCCAAGGTTTTTTCAAAAGCACGTTCAATTAAAAACTGGGCAAAATGGGCTTTAGCTTGCATATAACCTCCCTGTAATAATAATGCACATCCCAGTACGCTTAGAAGCACAATCACAATCCAATGCTTGGTCGGTGATATTGTTCGCTGCATATTTCCGCTCCTGTTTAATCATGTGATTCAATCACTAACAATTGGCCTGGTAAGCGTTGTCTTAGCCATAAATAGTGCAACAATCCTAAGCCTAATAAACTAAAACCAATTAATAACCATAATCGACTAGCGGTACCGGTTTGTGGTAATACTTGCGACGATTGAGCTGCATTTAATCCATGGGGCATATGCGGTTGTAACTGCACATCTATTGGATTATCAACCAATGGGTTAACCGGAGTCACATCAACAGCAACTAAACTGGTCTGGCTGGTCACCAAGTGATACAGCAAGCCTAATGCTTCAACTTGCTTATTAACGCGGTCGCGGCTGGCATTGTCTTTATAAAGCTCAAGTGATGTTATTTGCGCATTTGCCCATAATAAATCAATGCCTTTAGCTGCTTGGTTTTCTTCAAAATTAAGTTGTTGCTGCCAATACTGACCATTAATGCTGCCAGACACTATGATAGGCTGTTGTTGGTGTGATGCCGATTTAATGCTTACCCAAAGGGGTTCATTTTGGTATAAATCACTAATGGTGGTCGGCCAATAATCCGGTACGCTGCCATCAAGATAGTACAAGCCAATATTGGTCAACACGGGTTGCTCTATTTTATTAAGTAATTGCTCAATTTTTTGCTGCACTTCAGACTCTTTGCCAATGTAGGTAAATGTTCCTCGCCCCATTGTTGCTGCTCGGCGCATAAAATCGGAGTTCGGCGCAGAGCCAATACCAACCGTAAATAATCGGCTGTCACCTAACTGATCGTTAATAAGCTGATACAACTCATGTTCATTGCCAACGGCACCGTCGGTCATAAAAATCACTTGGCGTAGCATTTCACTGTGGGCATCGGTTTGATCAGAATCTTGCTGTACGCTGTCCACCAGCGCAGTTTGTAATGCACTGCGCATTTCGGTGCCGCCGTCAGCGTCTAATGACTGGATAAATCGGTTTGCTTTGCCAATATTACGGCTATTAGCAGACAATGGCGTGGCAGATAACATTGTTACGTCACTATTAAATTCAATAATATTAAAGCTGTCGATGTCACGCAGTCCCGCTAGTGCAAACTGTAATGCTTGCTTAGCTTGAGTAATAGACTGGCCAGACATAGAACCAGACGTATCGATAACTAAAATCAGTTCTCTGGCAATAAGGTGTTGCTCGCTTACTTCCACACTCGGCGGCATTAACATCACTAGCGAGTACATATTGTTATCAACCGGATTAGGTTGTCTTTGTGCTGTTTCTGAACGCTCGTCGCTATTGTCTGCTAAATGAGTTTTACCGGTTTGATAAAACGTCGCTGCTTTTGGTACTGCGCCTACATTAGCCTGCCATTGCAATACAAAATCACGGTCGGCAATTTGTTTGCCGGCAAAGTTCACACTGTAATGATTACCTACATTAGATTGCTTAATCGGATGATAGAGACTGTCTAACGAGGTTAGTTCAAAACCAGCATCAATGTTCACCTGCATCTTTACATCTAGTGCAGGCCTGACGTGTTTAGCAGACGTCGCCGTATTAGCGCTCGATGGCATGGCCAATAGCGGCTGCTCGGTAGTGCGATCAGCTTGCGGGTTATAACGCGGTGTTATCGCTAATGGAAAACGTAAACTAAACAGCCCATCACGATACTCAACCTTTTGTTGATAACTAATTTCGACCACGAGTTGTTCGTGTGGCCCTAAATTGGCCACATCTGAGGTAAACAAATTGCGTCGTTGTTGCTGTAACAAACTCGCTTGTTTACCTTGTTTTTTGGCGTTTTCAAAAGTCTGTAATGCTTGTTTTTTAGGTTGAATTTGTCCGGCGATAACTTTGTCGCCAATGCGTAACTGCATGCTATCGACCGCTGCAGTTTCAGGTAACGGGAATAAGTATCGCCCATTCACCCATTGATCAGAATCATTGATAAACACTTGCTTAACCGTGACCCGATTGAGTAATCCCGACACATCCATGCTCACTTGTGTATCTAGCGCAAAAGCTTGTATCACTTGATTTTGTTGAAAGTACTCTAATGTGCCTTGAGT
>NZ_PJAP01001036.1:0-2570 GCF_002836795.1 Shewanella sp. 11B5
AGGCGTAATAACAGTACTTGCTTTAGGTCTACTTTAGCGGCTTCATCAAGTTGTAATCTAATCGGTGTGGGATGAGCTAGCTGTGCTTGATGCAAGTAACTGACATCCTTACCATCAACAGCAGTGCTGATCGCATCGACAATACTGGCGTAAGAAACACCCATTAAGCTGGCTTTATTTCGATCAATGATGACTTGCCACTTTTGTTGTTGCGCAGGCAAATATATATCCATATCAACAACGTATTCGGTATCTCTAAAACGTTGCAATAAGTCATTTGCTGCTTGTTCACGTAACTCGGTGTTAGGCGCATAAACCTCAGCAACGATGGGTGACCACACAGGCGGGCCAGGTGGCACCTCAACAATCTTGATATTGGCTTGATAACGTAGGCCAATTTGTTGCAACGGCTCGCGCACAGAAGATGCAATCGTATGACTGTCACGATCGCGATGCTTTTTATCCACTAGATTGACCTGGATTTCACCGAGCTCTTGGCTGCTGCGTAAAAAATAATGTCGAACTAAACCATTAAAATTCATAGGTGCATGAGTGCCTGCATACAACTGTAAATGTTCTATTTCTTCAACAGAGGTAAGATATTGACTAAGATCTTGCAGTACTCTTTGAGTTTGCTCCACAGGTGTGCCTTCAGGCATGTCGACCATTACTTGAAACTCAGACTTATTATCAAAAGGCAGCATTTTTAAGACCACTGCTTGCATCACTGGTAGGGCGACAGCGAAGGCTATCAATAATACGATCCCCAAAGCTAAGCCTTTTCGTGCTTTTGGCGCATGTTCTCCGAGTAAAAAAGGACTCATTATTCGGGTAAAAAGACGAGTTAATCGATTGTCTTCTTCTACCGGTATGCCAGTGTCAGTCGCTATATTGGTCGAGCTATGTGACTTTTTATGTGGCTTTAACAATATTCGGCTCAACCACGGGGTCATAATAAACGCGATTAATAACGAAATAATCATTCCCATACTGGCATTAATCGGAATTGGGCTCATGTATGGACCCATTAGTCCGGATACGAATGCCATTGGTAGTAGGGCAGCTATAACGGTGAAAGTGGCTAATATGGTTGGTCCGCCGACTTCATCTACGGCATGAGGAATAAGCTCGCTTATAGGTTTATTACTCATGGCCATATGCCGATGAATATTCTCTACTACTACGATGGCGTCATCGACCAAGATGCCAATGGAGAAAATAAGTGCAAACAATGAAATCCGGTTTAGGGTAAATCCCCACGCCCAAGATGCAAATAAGGTAATAGCGAGAGTGATAATAATGGCAACACCAACTACGGCAGACTCACGAAGCCCCATGGTGAAAAATACCAGTAGCACAACCGCTGATGTGGCAAAAATCAATTTAAAAATAAGCGTATTAGATTTATCTCCAGCTGTTTTACCGTAGTTGCGAGAGATAGCGACATTGACATTATCGGGAATTAAAACGTTATCGACAGCATCTATTTTAGCTAATACGGCATTAGCTATGTCGACGGCATTTTGCCCCGCCTGTTTACCAATAGCGATTGTTATAGCAGGGTAAGTTCCTTTGTCTGTTACGTGCCAAACGTGTTGTTTCGGAATATCACTTTTAAGACTAACATCGGCGACATCAGATAAATAAACTGCACGGGGAAATGGACTTCTATCCGTTATAGACTCCGGTTGATTGACTTTAATCAGCAGATTATTAACATCATCAAGCGAACGTAAAAACTGCCCAGCTTGCAGTTTAATTTCTTGATTAAACTGGGTCATGGAACCGACCGTAGACATTTGATTATTATCTTGCAACGTGGCACTAATATCGTTGAACGTTACGCCGAAACTGTTCATTTTGACAGGATCAATGCGCACATTTAACACCATCTCGTGGCCACCTTGACTATAAATCTCTCGAGTACCAGGTATCCGTTTTAGTTCGGTTTCTAGGCCTGATGCGACCAAGGTAAGCTGCTCTGCGGTGATGTTTGGATCTTGAGACCAGAGCGTCAATCCTACTATTGGTACGTCATCAATACCTCTAGGTTTGATTAATGGTTCTCCAATGCCTGCAGCATGGTTAAACTTATCGCTGTTTGAATAAAGTTGATTATATAAGTTAACCACAGCTTCATCTCGTGGTACCCCAACGTCAAAAATCGCAATAATGAGCGCGCCATCCGGCTGAGAAAATGAGTACAGGGTATCAATGCCTTTTATTTCAGAAATAATCCGTTCTGCAGGCAAGGTGACCTGGTTTTCAACTTCCGTTGGTGTGGCTCCAGGGTAGGGAATAAACACATCTGCAAAGGTGACATCAATTTGAGGCTCTTCTTCTTTAGGAGTAATAATCACCGCAAAAAGGCCGAGTAATAAACCTAAAATAGCCAGTAATGGGGTAATGGCGCTGTGTTGAAATGCCTTTGCTATTGAGCCTGAAAGGCCTAGTTTTATCGATTCATTAGGTGTTGTCATCAGGTTTACTCCTGACCTTTTGCAGCAGAGGACTGTATTAAATAACGTCCAGCGTCGATAACAATTTCATCGCCTTCCATTAAACCTGAT
>NZ_PJAP01001037.1:0-2569 GCF_002836795.1 Shewanella sp. 11B5
CATTGGTGGCGACAGCGACTAATAGAATAAAGTTATTTCGCGATACATGTTTTGCAGGTGTGGTGGAATTGGTAGACACGTCAGCTTCAGGTGCTGATGCTCGTAAGGGCGTGGAGGTTCAAGTCCTCTCACCTGTACCAAATAACTTTATACGATTTAACAAAAAGGCCTCGCATTGCGAGGCCTTTTTGTTTTTGTTGCTTGTATCACTTTGAAGAGTGTTAAAGCCACATATTATTTAGCTGCTCAGATAACATATTAACTTGATTGCTTTACTGTATCGCTAATAGTTAGTGCATTGACAATAAAATCAGTTGGATGTTAACCCTACAATATCGCTACCTCGTTACGATTCATCAAACAGTTTGTTCACTGACGAGTCCGTCAACTCGCCAGAAAACCTGCGACAACATAAAACAGTGATTACATGGGCTCAATATAATCCACCATTAGCTGCACAGTTTGATTTCCTCTAAACTCGTTCACATCAAGCTTATAGACCACACGAGCATGTTTAATGGTTGCATCAGGCCATATGGCTAAATCCACATTAAAAGCAATGCCGTCTAACATCGTACTGCCACATTCAGTCTCAAGTAATAATTTTAAGTGTTTTTCACCTACGATACGCTGTTGCACGACCTTAAATACGCCATCAAACAGTGGCTCTTCAAAGGACTGCCCCCATGGTCCTGCATTTCGTAATAAAAATGCTGTATCAAGCGTCATTAATGGGCTCGATAACTCACCATCAGAGAGCAACTCTCCCGTCAGCTGTTCATAATCTAATACTTCTCTTACCGCATCATCATAAGCTTGCTTAAACTGCTCAAACACATCTGCTTTTAACGATAGTCCTGCAGCCATAGCATGACCACCAAACTTGGTTATCATTCCAGGATAGAGACCATTAATGCGTTCGAGTAAATCTCGCATATGCAGGCCTTTAATCGACCGGGCAGAACCTTTTATCGCACCATCACCGGCATCGGCAAAGGCAATAACCGGCCGATGATAACGATCCTTAATTCGTGAGGCCAAAATGCCAATAACACCTTGATGCCAATCTTCCTGAAAAATGGCGATACCCCACGGCAAATCTTCTTCATTGAGCGACACTTTCGATAGACTCTTTAATGCCTCTTGCTGCATACCCGTTTCAAGTTCGCGGCGCTCTTGGTTTAATCCATCTAATTCGGCTGCCATTCTTCTGGCTAACATGATGTCTTCACACAGTAAAGTTTCAACCCCTAGTGCCATTTCATCTAAACGACCAGCAGCATTGAGCCGAGGTCCAACTGCAAAACCAAAATCAGCAGCAACAATCTTTTCAGGACTCCGCTTAGCCACTTCAAGCAATGCTGTAATGCCAACACGACAGCGGCCACTTCTGACTCGCTGCAAACCAGCATTGACTAGAATACGGTTATTCGTGTCTAGCGACACAACATCTGCGACAGTACCTAAAGCGACAATATCAAGCAATGTGCCCAGATTAGGCTCAGTAATTTGCTGTTGTTGATACCAATTACGCTGCCTTAATTCTGCACGTAAAGCAGACATCAGATAAAACGCTACCCCAACACCGGCAATAGACTTACTGGCAAACGGACAACCGGGCTGATTTGGATTAACAATAACATCAGCATTGGGCAAAGTGCTGCCAGGTAAATGGTGGTCTGTCACGATAACAATCATTCCCAGCAACTTTGCTGCTGCCACCCCTTCAATTGACGAAATACCATTATCAACGGTAATGAGTACATCTGCATTTTTAGTAAAAGCCACCGCAACAATTTCAGGGCTTAAGCCATAACCATAATCAAACCGATTGGGAATAAGGTAATCAACATGCTTAGCCCCCATCATTTTCAGCGCCAGCATACACACACTAGTCGACGTGGCACCATCAGCATCAAAATCCCCTACAATCAGAATCGATTGCTGCGCAGCAATAGCATCCGCAATAATCACAGCGGCTTCTGCAAGCCCTTTCATGGTATCTGGGCGCAATAACTTACTTAGCACTAATTCGCAGTTATCTTCATTGACGCCACGGCGAGCATAGAGCTGTTTCAGTAATGGCGATAAAGAAGCAGGTAAATGACTATCATCAACCTGAGGGCGACGGACTATTTTATGAGACAAAAGGCAACCTTAAACGGGTAATTAGAGAATAGAGCATAACAAAAAGGTGAGCCTAAGCTCACCTTGATTTTACGTTTTTAGCACACGCTTTACGAAGTTGATTTACTAGTCTGAATTATAAATTCGATTCAATCGTACGTAATAAGTCTGCCGGAGCTTGATAACCAGGTACCATCACACCATTTTCTAAAATCAACGCTGGTGTGCCGTTAACACCGAATGACATACCTAACTTATACTGCGCTGCAATATCAATATCACAACTCGCCGCTTTAACATTGCCACCATTTTTAGCTTCTGTCATCGCTTTTAAAGGATCTTTAGCACACCATACCGCTTGCATCTCGTCTGCATTAGCAGATGGAATGCCCGCACGAGGATAAGCTAAATAACGAATCGTAATACCTAAATCATTATAGCC
>NZ_PJAP01001038.1:0-2563 GCF_002836795.1 Shewanella sp. 11B5
TGTCAAACAGCAACACTGAATCGTCAGTAACGCGCGACGGATTAGGCATGACGTTTAATGTTGTCGATGATTTGTTTCATATGCCCAAAGCCATGCGTCAGCTAGCACTGGTGCAGTTTTTTGCTTGGTTTGCCCTATTTGCAATGTGGATTTACACCACAGCGGCCGTTACTTCGTATCATTACGGCACCACTGATGTGGTATCCCAAGCCTATAATGACGGTGCAGATTGGGTCGGTATGTTGTTCGCGTCGTATAACGGCTTTGCTGCAATTGCTGCGATTATTATTCCGTTTCTAGCTAAGGCCGTCGGCATTAAACTCACCCATACCATCAACATGTTTATTGGCGGTGCGGGTCTCATCAGCTTTTTGTTTATTGAAAACCCTAACCTGTTGTGGATACCAATGATTGGCGTCGGTTTTGCCTGGGCATCTATTCTATCGGTACCTTACGCCATGTTGTCTGGTGTATTACCCCCGAAAAAAATGGGCATTTACATGGGAATTTTTAACTTCTTCATCGTAATTCCACAGCTGTTAGCGGCCAGTATTCTTGGCTTATTGCTTAAGGTATTTTTTGATGGACAACCAATTTACGCTTTAGTGCTAGGCGGGATATTTATGATGCTGTCGGGCATTGCGGTGCTATTTGTCGATCAAGACAAGCAAACACAATAAGGATTACCAGTCTTTGTCACTGGTAACTAGATTGAGATTATTATTTTGGGGAATTCCATGTTAAAACCACATTTACTCACGCATCGCAGTATCATAGCGAAAGCTGTTACGACCAGTATGATGGCTCTAGCCTTAAGTGCGTGCTCACCTGCAGATACTCAAGTAAACACACAAGCTCAAGTTGTTAACGTCGCACCCGGTACGCCAGGCACAGAACCTACTTGGGCTTTCTCAGGAAAAACTGGCATAGGCACATCTTACGAGCCCTATGTTAACGGCAATTATCAAGACACAGCTGCAAACCCGGTCAGTAAAGTATGGTTTTCGATTGCTCAAGGCGTATTAACCGAAACCATGTTTGGCCTTATTCACAATGCCCAGCTTAAAGAACTGCAATTTATTATCTCTGGCAAAGGCTTTGTCGATACTGAAAAAAACAATACTATCAGCACTATTGAGTATTTAGATACTGATGATATGGGACGACCATTATCGCTGGCTTATAAAGTCATTAATAAAGATGTTGAAGGTAAATACCAAATAGAAAAACATATCTTTACCGATCCCGATAGAAATAGCTTGATGATGAAAGTCACCTTTACTGCTTTTGAGGCTGGCATTACGCCACACCTTTATGTCAATCCGCACATTGATAACAGTGGTGCCAATGACATTGCTAGTGTTGAAGGCCAATCGCTAGTGGCTTACACAAGTGACACTAATTCAACGGTAATGACTGTTAAAACAGATGTCGATTTTGTCGCCGCTAGCGCTGGGTTCGTCGGCACATCTGATGGTATTGTCGATTTACAAGATAACGGTAAACTTGATTATCATTACCAAACCACTAGCGACACCAATCAAGGCGGTAACGTCGCGCTAACAGCACAATACCCCACCCTTGCCAATGTTAATGACAGCCTAAGCTTTAATTTGGTTATTGGTTTTGGTCAAGACAAAGCAAGCAGCTTAGCCACCACTCAAGCGACATTAGATGCGGGTTATGACGCCGTTAAACAAGCGTATTTAGGCGACGATAAACATCTTGGCTGGAAAGATTACTTAGCCTCGCTGAAGCCATTAAATGACATGAGCAGCAACACTACAGATAACGGTAAATTACTCTATGCCAGCGCCTTAGTGTTAAAAGCTCAAGAAGATAAAACCCATGCTGGTGCGTTAATCGCATCACTTTCAAATCCTTGGGGTGATACGGTTTCAGCTAAAGTAGGCAGCACAGGCTATAAAGCGGTATGGCCACGTGATTTTTACCAATGTGCAATGGCATTTTTAGCCATGGGCGATACTCAAACACCCAAAGTGGCTTTTGAATATTTAAAGCAGGTTCAAGTTCAACAACAAACACCTGGTTTTGCAGGTACTCCTGGATGGTTTTTACAAAAAACGCATGTCGATGGTGAAATTGAATGGGTTGGCGTGCAGCTCGATCAAACTGCCATGCCAATCATGCTCGGCTGGAAACTGTGGCAAGCAGGTGTACTTAACGATACAGAAATAACCCAATGGTACAACGACATGCTTAAACCAGCCGCTAACTTTTTAGTTAAAGGCGGCAAAGTAAAACTGGATTGGAATGACACTAAAATTATTCCTCCAAGTACTCAACAAGAACGCTGGGAAGAGCAAGCAGGATTCTCTCCATCCACAACTGCAGCCGTAATTGCCGGTTTAGTGGCTGCCAGTGATATTGGAGCGCTAGCGAAAGATGAACAAGCACCTGAGTATGCCGATTTAGCACGTAAGCTACAACGTCAGCTCGAAACAACGATGGTCACCACCACAGGCTTATTAGGTCAAACAGATTCCAAAGGTAAAGCGGCACCTTATTATGTGCGCATTAGCCCAAATGGTAACCCTAATAA